>NZ_JBVOON010000005.1:0-234809 GCF_055664235.1 Rhodococcus sp. NPDC019050
GGATCGGACACCACCGACTCGAGGATCCGCACGAACCGCTCCGCAAACCCCTCCACCGTTGCGGCATCGAAAAGCTCGGTCGCATACGTGAACTCCGCACGGAGACCGTCCGGCGAACCGTCTTGGGCGTATCCCTCCGACAACGTCAACTGCAGATCGAACTTCGCGACCGCGGTGTCGATTTCGAGCAGGTCGAGGGTCAGACCGCGAAGTTCGACGTGCGCTGCACCTAGATTCTCGAACGAGAGCATGACCTGGAACAGCGGGTGCCGTGCCGTGGACCGGGTGGGGTTGAGAACCTCGACCAGACGCTCGAAGGGGACATCCGCGTGCCCGAAGGCACCCAGTGCTGCTTCGCGTGCCCGTGCGAGATGGTCGGTGAACTGTGCGTCCGGATCGACGTCTGTTCGGAGCACCAGCGTGTTGACGAACATACCGATGAGGTCGTCGAGCGACTGCTCGCCACGTCCGGCCACCGGCGTACCGATCGTGATGTCGCGCTGACCGGACAATCGTGCCAGCAATATGCTCAAGGCCGCGTGCACGACCATGAACAGGGACGCGTTGCGCGTGCGCGCGAATGCCACGAGGTCTCGATGCAGGCGCCGGTCGATCGAGAAATCCACGGTCGCGCCGGCGAACGACTGCGTCGCCTGGCGGGGACGATCAACCGGAAGATCCAACTGGTCGGGAACGTCGGCGAGCGTGCGACGCCAGTAGTCGAGCTGACCGGAGATCAGTGACTGCGCATCGTCCTCGGAGCCGAGGACTTCCCGCTGCCACAGGGTGTAGTCGGCGTACTGAACGGGAAGCGGTGCCCACGAGGGTTCTTCCCACTCGGTGCGTGCGGCGTACGCGACCATGATGTCGCGTGCCATCGGTCCGGTGGACCATCCGTCTGCGGCAATGTGGTGGACCACGAGCGCAAGAATGTGCTCGTTGCGGTCGAGTTCGTAGAGTTCGGCGTGGATCGGTACCTCGGAGGTGACGTCGAAACCGGTGGACGCGAGTCGCCGCATCGCGCCGGCCAACTCGTCCCGGTCGATCCGGAGCGGGGTCAGATTGGGTACGACTTCCGCGGCCGCCCGTACGACCTGGTGGGGTCCCTCCGGCGAATCGGGGAAGACGGTGCGCAGCGACTCGTGGCGGTCGATCACATCCATGATCGATACCTGAAGTGCCGCTACGTCGAGGGCTCCGGTCAGCCGCAACGCCATCGGGAGGTTGTATGTCGCCGAGCGGGAATCGAAGCGGTTGAGGAACCACATGCGCTGTTGCGCCAGGGACAACGGAACACGCTCGGGCCGCGGCATTTTCGCCAGTGCCGCACGGGCACCGCGCCCGGCCTCCTGCTCGACGCGAACTGCCAGGGCGGCGACGGTGCTCGATTCGAACAGTGCACGCACGGGAACCTGCGCGTCGAGTGCCACACCCAGTCGGGACACCACCTGGGTCGCGAGGAGCGAGTTTCCGCCGAGTTCGAAGAAGTCGTCGTCGAGTCCGACACGTTGCACGCCGAGCACCTCGGCGAAGACGGCAGCGACGGTTCCCTCGATGGGCGTCGTCGGCGCGCGGAATTCGCGATAGCTGATCCCGAGTTCGGGCTCCGGCAGTGCTCGGCGGTCGAGCTTTCCGACGGGCGTCAGCGGGATCTCGTCGAGGACGACGATCTGCGAGGGGACCATGTACGACGGCAACGACCGGGCCACGTGGTCGGACAACGCAGACGGGTCGATACCCGGAGCGCCGTGCACGTACGACACGAGTGCGGTCTGTCCCGACGGCATGTCGTGGCCCACGGTGGTTGCGAAATCGACGAGCGGATGCGTCTGCAAGGCAACGTCGATCTCGCCCAGTTCGATCCGGAATCCGCGGACCTTGACCTGAAAGTCGGATCGTCCGGCGAACACGAGGCGGCGCTGATCGTCCCAGCGAACCACGTCACCGGTCCGGTACATGCGGGTACCCGGCGCTCCGAACGGGTTCGCGACGAACCGATCCGAAGTGAGCGCAGCACGTCGGTGATAGCCCCGCGCCAGAGCGTCGCCGGCGAGATACAGCTCGCCCGACACTCCTGCGGGGACCGGACGAAGACGGCCGTCGAGCACGAGTGCCTGGACGCCCGCTGTCGGGCCGCCGATGGTGATCGGTCCCGAGGCATCGAGCAGAGCGCGGGTCGACACGATCGTGGTCTCGGTCGGTCCGTAAGCGTTGAAGAATCGGCGGCCGGGCGCCCACCGGGCCACGAGTTCCGTCGTGGAGGCCTCGCCACCGACGTTCAGGCTCTGGAGCGAGTCGAGGCCCGCGGGATCCACGGAACCCAGCACCGCAGGCGTGATGGTCGCGTGGGTGACACCGGTCTGCTGGATCAGCGCCCGCAGTTCGACTCCGCCGTAGATCGTCGGCGGAGTGATCACCAGTTCGGCACCGGTGTAACCAGCCATCGCAAAGTCGAGAACCGAGGGGTCGAAACTCGGCGAACAGATCTGCAGAATCCGAGACTCGGAAGTCACCCCGTAGAGGTCGACACAGTCGCGGACGAGGCCTGCGAGGCCACGGTGGGTTACCGCGACGCCCTTCGGACGCCCGGTGGACCCGGAGGTGTAGATGACGTATGCGAGGTGATCGACCCGGAGCGGAGCACACCGCTCCTCGTCGGTGACCGGTGCGCCCGAGTGCGCCAAGCACGCGGCGACGAATGCCGGGTCGTCGAAGCGAACCCATTCGACGGCGGGCGACAGACCGACGGCGTGTTCCTCCGTCGTCAGGCCCAGCAGAGCCGACGAGTCCTCGAGCATGTGGGTCACTCGGTCGACCGGGTATTCCGGGTCGACCGGAACGTAGGCTGCTCCCGTCTTCGCAACGGACCACACACCGAGCACCATCTCCCACGAGCGAGGGAAGGCAAGCGCGACAATGTCTCCGGGCCCTACGCCACGCTCGATCAGATAACGCGCGATCCAGCTCGACCACGCGTCGAGGTCGCGATACGTCAGGACGATGTCACCGTCGCGAACGGCGGTCCGCTCCGGGTGGGCGGCGACACGCGCGGTGAGCAGGTCCACGAGCGTGGCCGGTTCACCCGCATCGGGACCCGTCGTGGTGAGCAGCAGCTCGGCTTCGCCGGGAGAGAGGATGGACAGGTCGCCCACACATGCCGACGTGTCCGCGACGATGCCGTCGAGGATCCTCACGAAACGTTCTGCGAAGACGGCGACCGTTCCGGCGTCGAAGAGATCCGTCGCGTACTCGAAGGTGGCACCCAAGCCGGCGGGTTCATCGTCGCTGCCGGTCTTTTCGGTCAGCCACAGCTGGATGTCGAACTTCGAGATCGGCATCTCCAGTTCGGTGCCGACGGCGTGGACTCCGGCGAAGGACACCTCACGTGCTGAACCGGGCTCGAGCGACAACGCCGCCTGGAACAGCGGATGACGCGCTGTGGATCGTGCCGGGTTGAGCACCTCGACGAGACGCTCGAAAGGCACGTCCGCGTTCGAGAATGCGGTCAGGTCGATTTCACGGACCACGTCGAGGAATTCACCGAACGAGAGTCCGGGATCGACGCGCGTGCGCAGCACCAGCGTGTTCACGAACATGCCGATGAGGCCGTCGAGCTCCTTTTCGCCGCGTCCCGCGACCGCGGTGCCGACGGCGATATCGTTCGATCCGCTCAGTCGTGAAAGGAGTACCGCGTATGCGGCGTGGACGACCATGAACAGCGAGGCGCTGTGTCCGCGAGCAAGTTCGACGAGTCCACGGTGTGTCTCGGCGCCGATCTCGAATCGGTGCTTGGCGCCGCGGTAGCTTGCGACGGCAGGGCGCATCCGGTCCGCCGGCAGATCCAGCTGATCCGGGAGGCCGTCGAGCTCCCGAACCCAGAAAGAGATTTGTTGCGCAGCAGCCGAACCCGGATCGGACTCGCTTCCGAGAGCCTGTCGTTGCCACAGGGCGTAGTCGGCGTACTGGATCGGCAGGGGCGACCAGCGCGGTTCGTGTCCCTCCGCGCGCGCCGTGTAGGCGGCGACGACATCCTGTGCGAACGGTCCGAACGAGGATCCGTCGGCTGCGATGTGGTGCAGCACCATCGCGAGCACATAGGTGTCGGGAGCGAGCCGGAACAGCGCGACTCGGAACGGAACCTCGATCGCAACGTCGAAACCGCGTCCAGCGAGTTCGACGACCGCTGCCCGTAGACCGTCCTCGTCGACATCGACCGGTTCGAGCGGCGAGACGGCCTGCTCGAGCGGCAGGATCACTTGATGGGGGTCGCCGTCCACTTCGGGGTAGACGGTGCGCAAGCTCTCGTGCCGGGCCACCACGTCCGAGAACGCATCGGACACCACATGAGGGTCCACCGCGCCTGTCATCCGCACGGTGAAGGGCAGGTTGTAAGCCGCAGTGGTGACATCGAACCGATTGAGGAACCAGATCCGTTGCTGTGCAGTGGAAAGGGGCAGAACATCTGGTCGCGTGGCTGCGGTGAGCGGCGCTCGGGCACCGGATCCGACCTGCTTCGCGATACGTGTGGCGAGTCCCACGACGGTCGATGCCTCGAACAGCGCGCGGACGGGAACCTGGGTGTCGAGCGCCGCGCCGATGCGCGAGACGACCTGCGTCGCGACGAGCGAGTTGCCGCCGAGTTCGAAGAAGTCGTCGTCGAGACCCACGCGTTCGGCGCCGAGTACCTCGCCGAAGGCCGCTGCCACCACGCGCTCGGCCGGGCTGCACGGCTCGCGGAAGGTGCGGGTGCTGCTGAATACGGGTTCGGGCAAGGCTTTCCGGTCGAGCTTTCCGCTGGTGTTGAGCGGGAGCGCGTCGAGCACCATGAGCGATGCGGGCACCATGTACGACGGCAACGAGCGACCCGCATGGTCTGCGAGATCGGAGGTGTCGATCGTCTGCGCCGGTGCGGCCACCAGGTAACCCACGAGCTGGTCACCGGTCGGCGTCGAGACAACGAGAACAACGGCCTGCGAGACGGCGGGGTGAGCGAGCAGCACCGCCTCGATTTCACCGAATTCGATGCGCTGACCGCGGAACTTGACCTGGAAGTCGGTTCGGCCGATGTACTCGAGGATTCCGGTGCCGTCGCTCTCGGCTTCCCAGCGCACGAGGTCGCCCGTGCGGTACATCCGCTCGCCCGGCCCGCCGAACGGGTCGGCAAGGAAGCGGTCCGAGGTCAGGTCAGGACGATCCAGGTAGCCACGTGCGAGCTGAACACCCGCGAGGTAGAGCTCGCCGGGCCGCCCGACCGGAACCGGACGCAGACGCCGGTCGAGGACGTACGCGCGACTGTTCCACTGCGGAACACCGATCGGGACACTGTGGACGTCGCCGGGGCCCGCGCGGTGGTAGGTGATGGACACCGCCGCCTCGGTGGGTCCGTACAGGTTGTGCAGGCCCGCCGAACACAGCCGGGCGAACTCGGCCGCGGTCTCGGACGGCAGTGCCTCGCCGATGACGAAGACGTGCCGTAGGGAGTCGCAACTTCCGTCGGCGGCGTTGGCCACGAAGACGGTGAGCATCGACGGCACGAAGTCAGTGATCGTCACGCGGTGCTCGGCGATCTTGTTCGCCACGTACACCGGGTCACGGTGGCCGTCGGGCGTCGCGATCACGAGGGTCGCGCCGACACGCAGCGGCATGAAGAATCCCCACAGCGACACGTCGAACGTCGTTGCGGTCTTCTGCAGGTACACATCCTCGGACGACAGCCCGTATTGGTCGTTCATCCACTGGATCTGGTTGTCGATGGCGACATGGCTGACGGCCACGCCCTTGGGCCGGCCCGTCGACCCCGAGGTGAAGATGACGTACGCGGTGGTGTCGGGCAGGACCGGACCGTGCCGGTCCGCGTCGGTGATCGGGCGTGCGTCGCCGCGCGAGTAGTCGAAGGTGTCGATCTCGACCGCGGTGACGCCGTCCGGCAGTTCCACGTCGTCGCGCGCGGTGGTCAGTACTGCCGCGGGCTTGGCCGTGTCGAGGATGTATGCCGTCCGGTCGGCCGGATGGTCGGGGTCGATGGGCACCCAGGCCCCACCCGCTTCGACGATCGCGTACATGCCGACCACGAGATCGAGCGAACGCCGGATGCACAGTCCGACAAGCGATTCGGGTCCGACACCGAGATCGATCAGTGCGCGCGCGAGAGTGTTGACCCGGGAAGCGAATTCACCGTAGGTCAGTGACTCGCCTTCGAAGACGAGCGCTGTGGCATCAGGTGTGGCTGCGGCCTGCTCGCGGAACTGCGCGAGCAGATCACGTTGCCGGACCGGATGGTCGGTGCGGTTCCACTCGGTGACCGCGTTGTCGAGTTCGGCGTCTCCCGCAAGGGGGATGTTCCACACGGGCCGTTCCGGATCCGATCCGACGAACCGGTCGAAGAACTCGATGAAGCGGGCATGGTCGGCGCCGGACTGCTCCGGACCGTAGAGATTGGGATTGGACTCGAAGTCGATGTGCGTATGGACGCCACCGCTGCGGTAGATGTTGACACCGAGATCCTCGATCAGTCCGGTGGACAGAATATTGATTCCGCCCACCATGTCCCCGAGACGGACCTCGTTGTCGAACAGCATGATGTTGACCCACGGGCCGAAGAACGTCGCCTGCCCCGCGGATCCGGCGTCACGATCGCGCACGATGTCCTCGTGCCGGTAACGCTGATGGCGCAGCGCACCCGAGACGGCCGCGCCCGACGCGGCGATCAGATCGCGGACGGTCGTCTCGTCGGTGACGCTCAGGCGCAGCGGCACCACATTCGAGACCATGCTGCCCGAGCGTCGGAGCACCGCCGTGGTGCGCGCCGCGACGGGCAGGCTCAGCACGACGTCGGTCCGGCCGGTCATCTGTGCGAGATACGCGGCGAAGGCAGCGACGACCGCGGTGGCCAGGCTCGCGCCCTCGCGCTCGGCGAGTTCGCCGACTCGCCGTTCGGTCTCCTCGGACAGCGCGGCGGTGTCGATGCGGCTGACCGGCGCGGGCGCGGCGGTCCGGCCGGAGAGGCTGGTGGGTTCCTCGATCCCGTCGATCTGCCGGGCCCAGTATTCACGGTCGTCGAGGAATCGCTTCGAACCGCGGTACTCCATCTCGACGTCGTAGACCTTGTGCAGGTCCGACGCGCGGTTCGGGGACGGCTCCACGCCCTCGACCGCTGCCGTGTACAACTCGGCGATGCGGGTCATGAACGTGGCGGCGGCGAAACCGTCGAGTGCCAGATGGTGCACGCGGTTGTACCAGAAGTAGCGGCGTTCGCCGATCCGGAGCACGGTTGCGGCGATGAGACGGTCGCGCAGTACATCGACGGGACGGCTGCGGTCGTCGCGCATCCAGTCGAGCGCGGCCTGGCGGGGGTCGTCGACACCGCTCAGGTCGACGAAACCGAGCGGCGCTTCGAGCGAGGGATCGACGAGTTGGTAGGGCTGTGCCCCGACCTCGATGAACCGGAGGAACCCGGATCCCATTTCGAGCGCAGCGCGGGCACTGGATTCGCGGAGGAGATCGACGTCGAGGTCACCCTCGAGCTCGACGTATTGAGCGATGTTGGCGGGCACTGTCGGGTCGACGTGCTGGGCGAACCACATGCCCAACTGCGCAGGCGAGAGCGGGAACGCTCCGGGCGGTACCGCGCCCCCTGCGTTCTTCGCCTGCGATCCGCCTTTCCCGAGCGAGTCCAAATCCCCCAACCTTCCTCTCACCACCGGGCAGTTGCCCGCACTCCCGACACGAACATGCACGCAACCTCTAGGGGTATCTGCGCATCAGGGGGAGATCGTTACGGCGTGGCCGGGCGGTGAGACATTCCGCAGGACCGGACGCAGTAGCGGACCCCCGCCTGACGGGCCGAGGCGCCCGAAGCAGCTTACTTACCGGTCGGTACCGGAGCCCATGTCGTACACACCCGGAACAATCTACAGGGTTCCGACACAGGCCCCGGCTCACCGAGGGAACGAGCCGTCGAAGGTCACCAGGACACGGCGATGATCACGTTCACGATGGCGAGGATGCCGGCCGTGTGCGCCAGAACTGCGGTCGAACCCGGGTTCTTCTTCTCCTTCTTCAGGCCGATGATCGCGACGACGAGAATGACCAGGGCGATCAGCAGCTTGATGCCGATCTTCATGTGGTTCACCTCGACGACGTCCTGAGCTTCGCGGAGACCCACGAGCGCGATACCGGTCACCACCTGAAGGATCGCGCCGTGCAGCATGCCGACGACGACGCGCGGCTGCTTGAGCACCGTGAGCCAGGAGCCGATGATGCCGGCGAGACCGATGAAGTGCAGGATGAGAAAGATCTTGATTGCGATGTCCATACCGGCAATCCGACCATTCCGGGCGCAGGTAGTCCAGTTAGGCCACACTCAGACGTGGCGTGCATCAGCGGTGGTCGTAGTACCAATCGATCAGTTCCGGCGCATCGATTGCGGTGCGGTCCATCACCTTCGCCGGGTCGGCCCCCTGCAGAATCCGTTTGAGCGGCACCTCGAGTTTCTTCCCGGTACGGGTGTGCGGGATCCCCGGTGCGGCGACGATGTCGTCGGGCACGTGCCGCGGGGACAGTTGCACGCGGATCGCGGAACGGATCCGATCCGCCACCCTGTCGTCGAGTTCGGTGCCGTCTGCGAGAACGACGAACAACGGCATCCGGTACGAACCGTCGGGATACTCGATTCCGAGGACGAGGGCTTCAGTGACCTCGGGGAGTGACTCCACGACCTGATAGATGTCGGCGCTGCCCATCCGCACTCCCTGACGGTTCAGGGTGGAGTCGGAGCGCCCGTGCATGACGAACGTGCCGCGGTCTGTCACGGTGATCCAGTCCCCGTGACGCCACACCCCCGGATAGACGGAGAAGTACGAATCGCGGTAGCGGCTGCCGTCCGGGTCGTCCCAGAATCGGACGGGCATCGACGGCATCGGTGCGGTGACGACGAGTTCACCGACCCGGCCCCGTACGGACCGGCCGTGCTCGTCGTACGCGTCCACTGCCACGCCGAGGCACGGGACGGAGATCTCACCCGGCCACACAGGCACGGTCGGCACGGCGCCCACGAACGCCGTCACCACGTCGGTACCACCGGAGATCGACATGACCTGCACGTCGGCGCCCACATTCTCGGCCAGCCACAGCGACCCCGTGACGGGCAGGGTCGAGCCGGTGACACCCACACTGCGCAACTCGGAGAGATCGTGGTCGGCCCGCGGCACCACGCCCGCCTTGCTGCAGGCTGTTACGTAGGCAGGACTCGTGCCCAGCACGGTGACCCGTTCGTCGGCGGCGATCCGCCAGAGCCGGTCGACCTCGGGATGCGACGGGGCACCGTCGTAACAGACGATTGTCGCCCCGACGAGGAGACCGGAGACGAGGAAGTTCCACATCATCCAGCTCGGACTCGTGTACCAGAAGTAGCGATCGCGCGGCCCGAGGTCGAGGTGGAGCGACAGCGCCTTGAGATGTTCGAGCAGGACCCCGCCGTGGCCGTGGACGATCCCTTTCGGTGGTCCCGTCGTTCCGGAGGAGAACACCACCCACAGCGGATGGTCGAAGGGAACCGCGACGGTCTCGAGGGGATGATCCGTCGTGAAAGCGTCGTCCCACATCAGCAGCGATCCCGACGCCGTGGCCGGTTCCGGTATCTCGCCGGCCGATCCGCGGGGTACGACGACTGTCAGTTCGAGGCCCGGCAGCCGGTCGCGGAGCAGGTTCATCTCGTCCGTGCGGTCGTGCCATTTGCCGGCGTAGCGGTATCCGGTGGTCGTGACGAGGACTCGGGGCTCGAGACGGCCGAGGCGGTCGAGTGCGGCCGGCGCGGCGTAATCCTGCCCGCACCCAGCCCATATCGCGCCGACGGCAGCGGTACCGAGCAGCGCGACGACAGCTTCCGGGATGTTCGGCAGGTACCCGACGACCCGATCTCCGGGACCGACACCGTGAGCGCGCAAGGTCGCGGCGAACGAGGCTGTCTGCCGTCGGAGTTCCGACCAGGTCATCTCGGTTCGGTCCCCCGACTCGTCGAGATACACGACAGCCGGACCCAGCGGCGGCCGGTCGCGGAAGACGTGCTCGACGAGGTTGAGGCGGGCACCGGGAAACCACACGGCCCCGGGCATGGCCGCGTCGGCGAGAGCCGGTCCGGGATCGGTGTGCGAATGTATTTCGAAGTTGTCCCACACCGCTGTCCAGAAGTCGCCCGGAGCCTCGACCGACCACTCCCACAAGGCCCTGTAGTCCAGCAGGTTCAGTCCGTGCCGTCGTTCGACGAACCGCGCGAATTCGGTGACGTTCGCACGCTCGGCGACTGCACGGGTGGGGATCCACTGCGGCTGCAAGGCAATTCACCTTCCTCGGCGAGAGCGCGATGACAGGACGGGCCCCGCCCGGTGTTGCCGGACGGGACCCGCACTCGAAGGGATTACCGCTTCTCGCGGGTAGCCGAGGTGTAGATCAGCGTGAGGACCACGGCCACGATGATGCTGATGATCCAGCGAATCCAGTCGATGTCGCTCGTATCCTCGTTGCCCTCGGAGGAGAGAATGCCCCAGAGCCAGTAGCCGATCAGCGCACCGATGATGCCGATGACGATCGTGATGATCATCCCCATGGCCTGCTTGCCCGGGATCACCAATCGGGCCAGTATGCCGATGACCGCACCGAAAATGATCGTGCCGATGATTTGTCCCATGGTGAGCCCCTCTTCTACGGCGCGGCCGGATGGCCTGCGCGTCTTCGACGACTCTGTACCCTCCCAGTGTCTGCCTTGAAACAGGCGAAAGGAGCCGGTTCGCGCGGGTACGGCCGAATTCGTCACCGCACCCGGTCCCGCTACCGTTCCCGCGTCACGGCGGAGGCGACGATGGCTTGTGCTTGTTCACGCATGTCGACCTTGCGAACCTTGCCCGTGATCGTCATCGGAAACTCGTCGACGACGTGCACATACCTCGGGATCTTGTAGTGAGCGAGTTTCCCGTCGCAGAACGCCCTGAGCGATTCCGCATCGAGAGGTCGCTCGGCGCCCTCACGCATGCGGATCCAGGCCATGAGTTCCTCGCCGTACTTCGCATCCGGCACCCCCACGACCTGGGCGTCGAGGATGTCCGGGTGGGTGTAGAGGAACTCTTCGATCTCACGCGGATAGATGTTCTCTCCCCCGCGGATCACCATGTCCTTGATCCTGCCGGTGATGGACACGTATCCGTCCGCGTCCATGACCCCGATGTCACCCGTGTGCATCCACCGAGCGACATCGATTGCTTCGGCCGTTTTGTCCGGCTGCTCCCAGTATCCGAGCATGACCGAATAACCACGAGTGCACAGCTCCCCGGGTACGCCGCGCGGGACCGTCAACCCCGTCACCGGATCGACGATCTTCACCTCGAGATGGGGCCCCACGCGGCCGACGGTGGCCACACGCCGCTCGATACTGTCGTCGCTGCGGGTCTGCGTCGACACCGGTGAGGTCTCGGTCATGCCGTAACAGATCGACACTTCACTCATCCCCATGCGGTCGATGACCTGCTTCATCACCTCGACCGGGCACGGAGAGCCGGCCATGATGCCGGTGCGCAGGCTCGACAGGTCGTATTCGTCGAAGGCGGGATCCGCAAGTTCGGCGATGAACATCGTCGGCACGCCGTACAGCGAGGTGCAGTCCTCCTCCGCCACCGCCGTGAGTGTCGCGGCGGGGTCGAACGCGGGGGCGGGGAGAACGATGGCCGCACCGTGACTCGTGCACGCGAGGTTGCCCATCGTCATACCGAAGCAGTGGTACAGCGGAACGGGGATGCACACCCGGTCCTGCTCGGTGTAATGGCAGAGTTCGCCGACGAAGAACCCGTTGTTCAGCACGTTGTGGTGGCTGAGGGTGGCGCCCTTGGGGAATCCGGTGGTGCCCGAGGTGTACTGGATGTTGATCGGATCGTCGGGCGACAGGACCGACTGCGCCTCGGCGAGCGCCGACCGCCCGTCGGCGAGGGCCGCCCGTCCGGTTGCGACGAGGTCGTCCCAGCGCGAGGAGCCGAGCAGCACGACATCCTCGAGGTCGGGACAGTTGCCGCGGACGGTCTCGATCATCTGCGCGTAGTCGGATGTCTTGAATGCGGCCGCGGACACCAGCATCCGCACGCCCGCCTGTTCGAGGACGTACTGCAGTTCGTGCGATCGGTACGCCGGATTGATGTTGACCAGGATCGCGCCGATCTTCGCCGTCGCATACTGCACGAGAACCCATTCCCAGCAGTTCGGCGCCCAGATACCTACCCGGTCACCCTTCACGATTCCCGAGCCGAGCATGCCCATGGCGACCACGTCGACGTCGGCCACGAATTCGCTGTAGGTCCAGCGCTTTCCGGCGGCGCGATCGACGAGCGCCTCACGATCGCCGAAACGCGCGGCGGTGCGGTCGAGGTTGTCGCCGATGGTGTCGCCGAGAAGTGGAACGTTCCAGGCGCCCTGGGAGTAGCTCGGCAGAGGATCGACGGTGATGCCGGACATCGTGTTCTCCTTCGTGGCAGCGGATACGAAGGAAGGTAGTGACCCCGGTCACTCACCACCACCCCCGAAAAGGGGGAATCATGACCGCGGTCACACCGTCGTACGAAAGTGCCAGGTCAGCGCGCGGCGGCGCCGGTGAGTTCCTCGCGCATCTCCCGCCACACGGTGGCGTAGGAGTCGATGTTGCCCGCGGTGGCCCACGCCAGCGCGCCGCCCTTCACCTTCTCGAGAGCTTCCGCGAACAAGTCCTGGTATCGCGACAGACGGGGGACGAACGCAGAAACATCGTCGAACAGGTCTTGCGCACGCCGGTCGAAGTCGAGCAGCGCGTCGATGAAGCCGTCCGCCTCCGGTTCGGCGAGCATCTCCGCGAGTTCTTCGTCCATGGGTACGAATCGGTCGTACAACTCGTCGATCGAATCCTCGTCGATCGAGACGCGCTCCGCCTCGAGTTGATGGGTCAGCTCGTGCATCCCCTTGTCGGTGAGTTCGATGCCCTCACCGGCAGATTGCGCCTTGCCCTGGGAGAGAAGGGCATCGACCGCAGCCTGCCCCGCCGCCACCGCCACACCCAGGTGCGCGGCCACCACTTCGGCCGTAACCTGATTCTTCAGGCGCACCGTCTGCAGCAGAGCCAGTTCGTCCACGTTGCCCGCGAAGGCCATCGTCCACTCCTCACCGCCCCACGGGCGACGAACATGCAGGGCCCACGCCCCGCGGATCGCGGAATCCGGTCGGATCCCGCTCCGATTCTGGCGCACCGGCGCCATCGACGGGTGAACCACCCGGGGTTCGGATCCTCCCGGGGAATGCGACGAGACCTCCGCAGGGTCAGGCGAGCGAATCGATATGCAGTTCGAGAACGGCCACTGCCGATTCCGGAGTATCGCCGCCCCCGACGAGCACGTGCATCGCGAGACCGTCGACGAGGGCGTGCAGGCGCGACGCTTCCACCTCGAGGTCGCGGCCGGCGGCCACGAGTCCCGAGCCGAAAAGCCCCCGCATGATGTTCGTGCAGCCCTCGCGGAATGCGATCTGCGCGTCGGCCGCGATGGCGCCGAGTTCCGGATCGCCGGGCGCTTCGGCGATGAGCGCGAGATTCACGAGCATCTCGCAGCGGCGAAGATCGTCGAGGGGAAGGAACTCGCACAGGATCGCGAGTGCGCTTTTCCGGACTTCGTTCATATCCACGTGGGACGCGGCCCGCTCCGCCGCCCGTTCGTGGACCAGTCGCATCGAATATCCGAGCAGCGCCGACTTGCTCGGGAAGACGTGCCGCACGGAACCGGTGGACAGGCCCGCTTCCGCCGCGACTTCCCGGATCGACACCGCTCCGACGCCCTCCCGGAGGATGAGCCGCCAGACAGCCTCCGCGATCTCCTGTTGACGGGCGTCGTGATCGATCAGTTTCGGCACTGGACCATATTAGCACGACCGTGTTAGCATCACTTTTTGCAAGCACGAACGTGCTACTTAAGCTCTGCATCCCATGGAAGGGATTTCCATGAGCACTACACCTCGATATGCGGCGCTCGACATACTGCGAGGCATCGCAATCCTCGGCACTCTCGGCACGAACATCTGGATCTTCACCAACGTGGAAGGGTTGGTCGGCTACATCAACGGAACGGGACGGGCAGCCGGCGGGTGGAGCTTCGTCCAGGACGTGCTTCAACAGGTCACGCAGGGGAAATTCCTCGGCCTCCTGACGATCATGTTCGGCATCGGACTCGCAATCCAGCAACGCTCGGCGGCCGGACGAGGCCTACCATGGCCCGGTAAATATCCTTGGCGTGCAGCGCTTCTCATGGTCGACGGACTATTGCACTATTTCCTGTTCACCGAGTTCGACGTACTGACCGGATACGCGATCACCGGACTCGTCGTCGCCTTCGTCCTGTCCACCGGGGTGCGGTCCCAGCGGTTATGGATCGCCTGCGCACTCGCCCTGCACGCGGCGATGCTCACCGTGGCGATCGCCGCGCTCGCTGCACTCCCTCCGAACCCTGGCAATCGGACGCTGACTCCGAATCCGTATGCCGACGGCTCTTTCTGGGATCTCGTCGTGTTCCGCGCCGAGAACTTCGCACTGTTCCGACTGGAGACGGTATTCATCCTGCCGCTGTCGATTGCGCTCTTCCTGATCGGAGCGCGCCTGTATGCAGGTGGCGTCCTCGACCCGGGACGCGCTCGACTCCGGCGCATACTCATGATCGTCGGGTTCGGCGTGGCGCTCCCCCTCGACTTCGCGCTCGGCTTGTCCGGGTCCGACGCGGGACTCGTCCTCGGGCGCTACGGCACAGCCCCGATCGTGGCCTTCGCACTTCTCACGGCCGTCGCCCACCGCTACGCCGACGGCCGCACCCCCGGCAGCATCGGTTCAGTGCTCGCGCCGGTAGGACGAATGGCGCTGAGCTGCTACATCTTACAGAACATCCTGTGTTCGATCGTGTGCTACGGCTGGGGATTCGGTATGGCCGCACGACTGGACGGAACCACGATCGTCCCGGCGACCGTAGCCCTGTTCGTCGCCGTGTCCGCGACACTCATGGTCGTCGCGCGATTGTGGCTGTCGCGCTTCGAGCGCGGGCCCGTCGAGTGGCTGTGGAATGCGAGTTACCAGGCGCTCGCCGGTGGATCGAACACTCCTTCGGGCAAGGCCGTGCCGCCACGGGTCTCCGTCTCACGCGTCGACGGCTGAGGTACCGGCCACGCATCGGCGGCGTCGGTCACGACGAGCGGTACCCGCGACGCGCCGGGGCGGGTACCGCCGGCCCAGTCCCGGCCGAGCAGGACGGTGGACTCTGCCAACTGCTCGTTCTCCCGCGCCGTGAATGCCCTTCCCCGCGAGAGGAATCGGACGCCTTCGGGAGTTTCGAGACTGAATCCCGCTCCCCGCCCCGGAACCAAGTCGAGCACCATGCAGGTGTGTTTCCACACCTCGAACTGGGAACCCGAGATCCACACCGGGACGGCGTCGGAACCGGAGGGCGGGTCGGGGCGCGTCGCGCTCGTGTCGAGACGAAGGTCGAGCACCCCCACCAGTACGTCACGGTCGCCCACGAGGAACTCGCCGTCCGGAAAGCACATCGGTGACGACCCGTCGCAACACCCTCCCGACTGGTGCATCATGAGCGATCCGTTGCGGGCGACCAGACGTCGCAGAAGGTCCACGGCCGCAACCGTGGCCAGCAACCGAGCAGGGGTCGACACGATTCACCTTTCGTTCGCGGGCTCCGACCGGTGCCCGCACCCCCCGACACGAGCGATGCGGGCACCGAGGTGGATCAGAAGAAGCCCTGTGCCTTCGGGGCATAGGAGACGAGCAGGTTCTTCGTCTGCTGGTAATGATCGAGCATCATGTGGTGGTTCTCGCGACCGATGCCGGACTGCTTGTAACCACCGAAGGCCGCGTGTGCCGGGTACTGGTGATACGTGTTGGTCCACACCCGGCCGGCCTGGATCGCCCGTCCGGCGCGATAGGCGATTCCCCCGTCACGCGACCAGACACCGGCGCCGAGACCGTAGAGCGTGTCGTTGGCGATCTCGATCGCATCGTCGAAGTCCCGGAACGACGTCACCGACACCACGGGCCCGAAGATCTCCTCCTGGAAGATCCGCATCTTGTTGTGGCCCTCGAAGATCGTCGGCTGCACGTAGTAGCCGCCGGACAGGTCACCACCGAGGTCGGCACGTTCACCGCCGGTGATCAGCTTGGCACCTTCGCTCTTGCCGATCTCGATGTGGGAGAGGATCTTCTCGAGCTGGTCGTTGGACGCCTGCGCACCTATCATCGTGTCGGTGTCGAGCGGGTTGCCCTGCCGGACCGCTTTCGTGCGCACTGCCGCGAGCGACAGGAAATCGTCGAAGATGTCGTGCTGGATGAGTGAACGCGACGGGCAGGTGCACACCTCACCCTGGTTCAGCGCGAACATGGTGAAGCCCTCGAGCGCCTTGTCCTGATAGTCGTCGTCTGCGGACAACACGTCCGAGAAGAAGATGTTCGGGCTCTTACCACCGAGTTCGAGTGTGACGGGGATGAGGTTCTGCGACGCGTACTGCATGATGAGCCGGCCGGTCGTGGTCTCACCGGTGAACGCGATCTTGCGGATCCGCGGGCTCGACGCAAGCGGCTTGCCCGCCTCGGTACCGAATCCGTTGACGACGTTGACGACACCGTCGGGGAGCAGGTCCCCGATCAGCTCCACGAGGTACAGAATCGACGCCGGGGTCTGTTCGGCGGGCTTGAGCACCACCGCGTTTCCGGCTGCGAGCGCCGGAGCCAGTTTCCACACGGCCATCAGAATCGGGAAGTTCCAGGGGATGATCTGGCCCACCACGCCCAGCGGTTCGTGGAAATGGTAGGCCACTGTGTCCGAGTCGATCTCGGAGATCGACCCCTCCTGTGCCCGAATCGCACCGGCGAAGTACCGGAAATGGTCGATCGCGAGCGGGATGTCGGCGTTGAGCGTCTCGCGGATGGGCTTGCCGTTGTCCCACGTTTCGGCGAGCGCGACCGCCTCGAGGTTCTCCTCGATCCGGTCGGCGATCCGGTTCAGGATCAGCGCACGCTCTGCGGGTGAAGTTTTGCCCCACGCGGGTGCGGCGGCGTGCGCGGCATCGAGAGCGAGTTCGATGTCCTTTTCCGTCGACCGGGCGACTTCGGTGAACGGTTGTCCGGTCACCGGGGTCACGTTCTCGAAGTACTCGCCTGTCGCGGGCGCCACCCATCGGCCACCGATCCAGTTGTCGTAACGGGACCGGAAGGACATCAGGGCATCGGGGGAACCGGGGCGGGCGTACTCGGTCATGGTGTTCTCCTGCGTATCGACGACCAGCACCCTTTCAGGGTGTGACCCCGGACACTACGAAACGCACCGTTGCAACTACGTTGCCAAGTTCCGGTCGAGCATGCGGATCTTCGCCTCGACCTGAGCGAACAGATTCGATTCCGGGTCCAGACATCCCAGATAGGCCGTCCACGCTGCGAGGTCTTCCCGGCCGTGTACGGACGTCGTCCAGCGCGCCAGCAGCGGAGCCGAACCGCGACGCAACAATGCGCCCCGAATCCGGGTGTCCAACTCGTCCCCGATGTCGATCACACCCGGCGCACGCGAGTCCGGAAGCACACGGCCCGTGTAGCGGCGCACCGCAGTGTCCACGTCGCCGCGATCGAGTGCAGCACGCACGTCCGCGACATCGGTGCGCAACTCCGCCCGGAGCCGATACGGTCGCGAGTCGACGGCATCCGGACCGAGAACTTTTCGCAGACGGGAGATTTCGACGCGAACCGTGACGGAGTCGAGTTCGTTCTCGTCGAGCAGAACTGCAAGCCGCTGCGTACCCAGACCCTCGGGATGCTCACAGAGAAGCAACAGGATCTCGGCATGCCGCTGCGACAGCGGGACGCGGTTCCCGCCACGGACGAGGGCCGCCCGTCCCGACCCGAACGTTTCGAGAACCGCGGGGCCGGCAGGCTCGGCCCTCGGCGACGCGAGCATGCTCAGCCGCAGTTCGGCCTCCGCGGCAGCAACCGTTGCCCGCACGAGTTGCAGCACCTCCGGCACTGCGACGCGCGGTCCCCCGGTGATGTCGAGGGCACCGAGGATCCTGCCGGTACCCGGGTCGTGGACCGGGGCCGCAGAGCAACTCCAGTCGTGCACGGCGCGGTTGTAGTGCTCGGCACCGAAGATCTGGACACAGTGATCGAGCGCGAGCGCGGTTCCGGGTGCATTGGTACCGACATGCTCCTCGCTCCAGTCGGCCCCTTCCGCGAAACTCATCGTCACGGCGCGGTCGCGTGCGGCGTGATCACCCTCGATCCACAGCAACCTCCCGCGCTCGTCACTGATCGCGATCAGCAGGCCGCTGTCCGCGGCGTCCTCCACGAGGAGTTTCCGCACCACGGGACGGATCAGCGCCATCGGGTGCCCTGCGCGATAGTTTTCGAGGTCGGCCCCACTCAACAGCGCGGGCTGGCCGATCACGTCCGGGTCGAGCGACCGCCCGAGACTGCGCAGCCACGATTCGCGCACCACGGGGCGTACCGCCGTGGGTGCCTCCCGAAGTCGTGCGGATCGCCCGCCGTCGCCGGCTGTTCCCACGACGGCCCGGTGGAGTTCGGACAGACGAAGTGCGTGCGCGTCCGCGTCGTCGCCGGGGCGTAACGCCATGCAGGAACCGGCTTTCGCACCCCCACGGTCGATCATCCGACTGCTGACCTCCTCGCCTTCCACCGGGAGCCACTGTAGTCCAGGTCACAGCACGTCGGAATCACCTCGATCCGGCACGACCGCACGCAGTCATGGCACCCGGAAGGCTGCCGCGATGCGCCGCGCGAGCATCACCACCGTGGCGTGCGGCCCCCGACTGGGCACCTGCGGGAACACGGACGTGTCCACGACGAAAAGCCGCTCGGCCCCGTGAACGCGGCAACGGTCGTCGACCACCGCCGAATCCCCGGAACCCATGCTGCACGAGCCCGACAGATGTTGTGACGTACCGAGGTGCGCTTCGAGCCACGCGTCGTCCACGGCTGCGGCTTCCACTCCGATACTCCCCGCGTCCACGACGTCACGCATGGTCGCGAGCAAACGGACCGCCGACGCCACCCCGTCGCGGAGCGCTGCCCGGTCGTGCGGATCTTCCAGATAGCCGTAGTCGACAACGGGCGCAGCACGGGGATCGCGTGCGTCGAAGACCAGGCGTCCGCGACTGCGCGGCCGCGTGAGCACGACTCCCAGCACGGGAACCTCGACTCCACTGCCCGGAACCGAGTCGGCGAAGGGTGCCGTGTACGGGCGGAGTTCGAGTTCGCCGGTGTGCATTACCGTTTCCAGTACCGGTGCCCGCGTCGAGAACTCCCCTCGATACCGGTACGGGACAACGACTTCCGGATGATCGGTGAGTCCGCGCCCCACACCGGGAAGATCGACGACGGACGGAACTTCGAGCCTGCGGAGTTCGTCCCGCGGCCCGAGACCGGACCGCATCAGCAGCCGTGGGCTTTCGATCGCGCCGGCGCAGAGCACGATGCTCCCGGCCTCGATGGTGGTGACGCCGCGACCGTCGTCCACCTCTACGGCCACCGCCTCGGCGCCGGACATCACGATCCGGCGCACGTCGGCGTTGCAGCAGACCGTCAGATTCGGGGAGTCGAGCGCGGGCATCAGGAACGCGAGCGCCGGGCTCATGCGCATCCCGTGCGAGATGTTGAGCGGGACCCGTCCTACTCCGTCGGGGCCGGGTGCGTTGAGATCGTCGACCGGAGCGTGGCCCGCCGCGACGGCGGCCCCGTGGAACGCGCGCGCGACCGGATGCATCCGGTCCCAGGGCGTGCGGGCGACCGGTACCGGACCGGTGGCACCGTGCCATTCGTCGTCGAAGTCCGTGTCGCTCTCGAGTGCGCGAAAGTGCGGCAGAACCTCACCGAACGACCACGACGACGGCCAGTCGTCGAAATCCGCGGGGCGCGCGCGCACGAAGTACCCACCGTTGACAGCGCCCGAGCCACCGAGCACCCGCCCCCGCGCAATGGTGGCGTCCCGACGGCCCAATAGTGCAGGATACTGTGCCGTATAAAGACTTTCGGGTCCGACGGGAAGTCTCGCCGCGTCGAGCAGCTCGGCAGGCGCGGCCGCGATGCTGCCGTAACCCGGTCCGCTCTCGAGCAGGACCACCGAGCGTCCGGAACGTTCGGCGAGTGTGGCAGCGACGGTGCATCCCGCGCTCCCACCACCGACCACCACGATGTCGGCGTGCACGGGAAGCACGTCAGGTCCGGATATCGGGCACGAGCGCCGCGGGATCGCGGGCGTCGACGACGCCCTTCCACAGTCCGGCGCCGTACGCGATGTCGTCGAGACGCTTGTAGAAGACGTACCGGACCGGGTCGAGTCCACCGTCCTCGCGGTGCGAATACCAGTCCCAGAGTCCCTCTGCCACAGCGAAAGCCACCACCGCACGGCGCACTTTCGACGACAGTACGGCCGCCACGAGAGTCAGGGGCCAATAGTGCCGGCACACCGCGGAGGCGACCTGCCACATACCGCCCGCGAAGCCCTGCCCGGTGAGCACCGCCGCGATGCGCGTGGGCCGTTCGAGTTCGGCGAACATGCGACGCAACCGCAGGAGCGTCATGAATTGGCTCAGCACTGCCACGACGAGGCCGAAGCGCGTGAGCGTGGCGACGGCCGAGCACGCCAGGAGTGTCCATACGGAGATCGCCATCGGGGGCACGGTTCCCGGGTGTCGCACTTCCAGCGGTGCAGCACCGGTTCCGTAGAAAACTTTGCGGGAGAACCATTCCCGGAATCCCACGCGGTGGTCGTGGGCGACTCGCGCGATCGGCTCGTACCGGAGTCGCCATCCGGCGGCGCGCAGGCGCCGGCACACGTCGACGTCCTCGGCGACGTGCATCGCCTCGTCGAAGCCGCCGCACCCGGCGAGAGCTTCACGACGAACCACCATTGCCGCACTCGGCACGTACGACACCGGACTACCTGCGACGACGGCGGCTTCCCGCCGGCCGAGGTCCAGGGACGAGCGTGCGTGTTCGTAGCGCGCCAAGGATCCGTTGTCGGGATCGAGAGCGACGATGCGGGGTGCGACGAGCGCCACCGCGGGATCGCTGAAATGGCCCAGCGATGCCTCGAGCCATCCGATGCGGGGAACCACATCGGAGTCGAGGAAAGCAACGAATTCTGTTTGCGCTTCACGCAATCCGCGGTTCCGCGCGGCGGAGGGTCCGCGCGAGGCGTCGGATCGGAGCACCCGGACACGGGGGTTGTCGGGAGTGACGATCGGGCTGTCGGAACCGTCGTCGATCACGATCACCTCGAGGCCGGGGAGCGCCTGCAGCAACCGACGCACTCCGGCGGGGTTGTTCCGGACGGGAACGACCACGGTCACGTCCGAGGTGGACGGCAGTCTCGTGGGCCGCGGATTTCCGACGCCGGAGTCGAGGAGACGACGTGCAACCACCGCCGTGCGGGAGTCGACGACCTCGAGGTGGTCGCCGTCGATCATCGCCGCGGCGGCGGGTGCCAGTTTGAGCATTCGAGTGGGCGAACCGCCGATGAGAACTTGTCCGCCCGCGAATCGCCGCACCCGGGGGTCGATGCGCACCCCGAACCCGTCGGGTAGGCGGCCTGCGGGGGTCTGCGCTATTTCGGGTGTTGTCGCCTGACTCACCGAAGTCCCCCCTCCGTGCCCGGTTCCCACCGAGCGACCTGCGATCTTGCTCGTTCCGTCAGGTGTGCGAACAAGCGGGCCCCCTGCTCCGCAGTTGCGGTGGTGGGATCACCGAGAACCCCGTTCGCCGACACCGAAACAATACCGGCTTCCCGCAGTCGTGGCATCAAACTCGGGATCGGATCTGTGTTCCCGGCGACTGCGCGCGCCATATCGACCGCACCCGGGCGCAGGTGCAACATCAGACTCGTTTCGGTTGCGCCCGCATGTGCGTCGGCGCGGGGCACCGCACACGGTATCCAGGCCGCGTCGCGGCCTTCGTACCTCAGCAACGCCACGGCTTCGGCCAGCGCATATGCGTTTCCGCCGTGCCCGTTGACGAACACCACCCGCCGCGCCCAGCGGAAGATCGAGCGCCCGTACTCCACGAATACGGTGCGCAGCGCCTCGACTCCGATGGACACCGTTCCCGGGAAGTCCTCGTGCTCGCCGCTCGCGCCGTACGCGAGCGGCGGAGCCACGAGGACGTCGGGAAGGGCCTCGGCAACGGCCGTGGCGATCCGTGTATCGGTATCCAGGGGCAGGTGCGGGCCGTGCTGCTCGAGCGATCCGACCGGTACCGCAACCGTCCACCGCTCCGGTTCGACGTCGGTCCAGCGGGCGCCGGCAAGATCCCGTATCACCGGTCCGATGCTAGTGCGTCGGACGGCCCGCACCGCTACTGCGTGGTGTCACACCAGCAGACGCGGTATCTCCCGGTTCCAATTCTCCGAGTACACACGTCGCTTGCCGTGGACCTCGTCCGACTCGTACGCATCCAACTGCGCCGTGACCACGAACTCGTCCGGTGTCGAAGTCAGCACCGTCCGGGTCCGCACCTCCGTCTGCCAGCCCCCTCGGCCGAGGTAGCGCACGGTCTGGGTCTCGCCGCGCGCCGACTCCACGTCGTTCGCCTGGAAGCTGAACCACTCGGTCGTTGCGCTCCGCATCGTGGTGCCGGTGTCTTCGACGAAGAGTTCTCCCTGGTCGTCCTTGATCTCCAGTGTGGTCACACCGGTTTCGAGATCGCGCGAGGTCCGCCAGTGGTGTTCGCCCGGCTCGACCCGCGTGACCGCGGAGGATTCCGCGCCTTCGGGCTCACCGAACGCGGGCAGCGCCGCGTCCTCGGCGTCTCGGCGCGGACGAACGGGCAGACTCAGACGGCTCTCACCGGTGGTGACGGTGAGGGTCGCGAGTTCGGGCGTCGGCCACACCAACGGAAAGTACGAGGTGGACAACGACAAGCGAATGCGGTGGCCGGCGGGGAATTCCTGCGCCATCCCGTTGAGCTTGATGCGCACGCGGTACTTCCGGCCCGGTTCGAGGGGCTGCGGGTCGGCGCTGCCGTCACGGTGCGTGAGATTCAGCAGACCGTACGTGACGCGAGTGGCCTGGCCGTCCGGAGCGACGTCGCTGAGCCTCGCCGCGACCATCGCCACCGGCTTATCGGCGCTGATCTCGAGATCGACCTTCGGAAGCCCGACCACGTCGAGAGGTTCGTCGAGCGCCTCTGTTTCGAAAACCAGTGCGCCGCCGTCTTCTTCCCGCTGATCGGACGGCAGGTCGGGAGTGGCCGCATACGACGCCCACTTGCCGCCCGCCATCCCCAGGCTCAGGGGCGAGCACACCGTCAGGTCGCGGCGCGCGACCTCGTCCGGATCGGCATCGCCATCCAGTCCGAAGCGCGTGAGCGTGTATTCGTGGGTCTCGATGCCCGGCGCGGGCCACGACGGCTCGGAGATCCATTTGCCGGGGCGTTCGGGATAGCGCGGATGCGGCGGGACGCTGCCCTGCTTCCACATCCGGAGCATCGGTTCGTCCATGATGCCGTTGTCGATCCCCTTGAGCCAGTAGTCCCACCACCGGACGACTTCCTGCAGGAACCCGATCTCCGGACCGGGCACGCCCTGGTGCGGGTACTTGTGCCCCCAGGGCCCGATGAGTCCCTTGCGGGGGACGTCGAGGTTCTCCATGAGCCGGAAGATGGCGTTGGTGTAACCGTCCGCCCAGCCGCCGACCGCGAACACGGGGCATTGCACGTCCGCGTAGTTCTCGTTGACGGAGGCGCGCTTCCAATAGTCGTCCCGGTGCTGGTGCTCGAGCCACTTCTCGACCCACAGGCCGCTGCCCTGCAATCGTTCGAGCCACATGTCACGCCACCGGTCGCCGACGATCGCCGGGTCGGGGGCCATGCTGTTGAAGGCGAACATCACGGTGGCTTCCGACAGGTTGTCCGACAGCAGGCACCCACCCATGTAGTGCATGTTGTCGACGTACAGATCGTCGGTGGCGGACGCGCTGATGATCGCCTTGAGTGCCGGGGGCCGCTTCGCCGCAACGTGGAGGCTGTTGAAGCCGCCCCACGAGATGCCCATCATGCCGACGTTGCCGTCGCACCAGGGTTGCTGCGCAAGCCACTCGATCACAGCGCACGCGTCGTCCTGCTCGGCGGGAAGGTACTCGTCCTCGAGTACTCCGTCGGAGTTACCGCTGCCGCGCAGATCGACTCGGATGCAGGCGTATCCGTGACCTGCGATGTAGGGATGGTTGAGTTCGTCTCTTGCTCGAGTGGTGTCGCGGTGCCGGTACGGAATGTATTCCAGCACAGCGGGAACCGGGTTGCTCTCGGCTCCTTCCGGAAGCCAGATGCGGGCCGACAGCCGACAGCCGTCGGGCATGGTGATGAACGTGTTCTCGATGACGCGAACATCGTGGGGAAAGGACGTCACTGTCTGCACGAGTACCTTCCTGTCGATCGGTTGAGCATGACGCAGGCAGGAAGGCCTTATTCGGAAATCGCGTCGATCCCGAACGGAAGCAACTCGGATGCACGATCGAAGTACTTCTCGAGACCGCCGACATCGTCGGCACCGATGTACAACGTGGCGAGGACGGTGCGGTAGCCGTCCTGGTTGGGGAGTTCGGAGAGCCGGTCTCCCACCCGAACCTTGATGTCCACCACCGTATCCGGGATCTCTTCGCAGACACGGGCGAGGTCGTCGGCGCTGGGAACGCTGCGCACGATGCCGTCGGAGTAGTAGCCGATATGGCACTGCGCCGCGTGGCGGTACCGTCCACGGCCCTTTTCGATGCTCGGCTGCACGCCGAGTGCGATGTCGATCGCGACCTCGTGGTTCGATGTCCCGTCGACCTTCACGAACAGGTCACTGTGGGACTGCGAGATGCGGGTGTTGACCTCGATGAGCGAGAGCTTTCCCGTCTTCTCGTCCCACATGAACTCCGTGTTGAAACAACCGTTGTCGAAACCGATGTGCCGCAGGTACCGCTCGGTCAGGTCGATCATGCGCTGCTGGACGTCCTCGGGAACCGACTGCGCCGGGTAGTCGAGCCTGTCGAAGCTGTGGCCCGCATCGTCCTTCCGCATGTCGAAGAAGCCGTGAATGTTGTACTCGCCGTTGAACATCGTGCCTTCGGGCGCGACCTGGATACCGGTGATGATGTCTTCTGCGAGGCACATGTTGCCACCGACTCCCTCGAGTTCGGCCGGCAGATCCACCATGGTCAGCACTTCGTCGAAGGCGTCGCCGACACGTCCGATCTCGGCGCGGATCTGTTCGACGGCTGTTGCGAAGTCCTCGGCGCTACCGATCTCGAACCCCAGCTGGGACGAGTGCGACTTGACGGGCTTGACCCAGAACGGGAAGGAAAGGTCGATCGAGTCCAGTGCGTTGTCGTCGAACGGGTCGAAAACCGCGAAGCCCGGGACACATTCGGGGATGCTCTTCTTCTGCTCGATCCGGCTCCACGCCTTGTGCTCACACTGGAGGAGGCTGCGGAGCGTCGGCGCAGGCAGTCCCCGTTCGGCGGCGAGGATCGGAGCGAGCACGCTCGTCGGGAAATCCCAGTGCGCGACGATTGCGTCTACGCTGCCGTCGAATTCGTCGAGTTGCTTGCGTGCCCGGTCGAGCAGGTCCTGGAAGACGTAGGTCTCGGGTTCGATCAGCGACTCGTAGTCGAGGAGGCTGTGGAACCGGAACTGGTCGGCATTCGACAGGGTGTCGAGCTTGTCTCGCTGCTGATCGGTCAGGGCCGGGATGAAAATGTTCTTCTGCATCACCGACGGGTGCCCATGCAACGATTCGATAAACATCCCCGGTTTTGCCGCACCGTGCCGCAAAGTGTGATTCAGGCGTTCCGTCGCAGGTGGCGGCCCGGATATTGGCTCCGGTCGCCGAGCCGGATGTGGAGTTTTCACCGGGGATCAGCGGGTCGGGCCGCACGGTGGACCGGACTCGGTCGCGCCCATGGGCCGGCACGTAGTCTCGTCTCGTGCAGATCGAACCGCGCCCCTTGGACGACCCCGACGTGCAAACCCTCATCGACGAGGTTCAGCTCGAATACGTGCGGCGGTACGGCGGGCCCGACCACACCGAACTCCGTCCCGAGGAGTTCGCGCCGCCACGGGGACTCTTCCTGCTCGCGCATTCCGGAACGACCCCGATGGGCATCGGCGGCTGGCGCGCGTACGACTCGGATCATCCCGGTCTGCGCGACGGCGACGCAGAGATCAAGCGGATGTACGTGCGCGCCGATTCCCGGCGGCGCGGAATTGCGCGCCGTCTGCTCGACGCGCTGGAGCGCACCGCAGCGGACGCGGGACGCCGCCGCATAGTGCTCGAAACCGGTACTGCGCAACCGGAAGCGATAGCCATGTACACCGCCGCCGGATACGCCCCGATGAGCGAACGGTTCGGTATCTGGGCCGATTCGGAAACGTCGCTGTACTTCGCGAAGGACCTGCCGCGCATCCGTCGCGCGACGGAGACCGAACTTCCCTTGCTCCAGGCAATCGAACGCGCCGCGGGTGAGCAGTTCGCCGAACTGGGAATGACCTTCGTCTCCGAGGACGCACCGCCCACCGTCGCCGAGCTGCGACGCTACCTGGCTGCGGGCTCGGTCTGGGTGTCGTTCGACGACAGCGGCACTCCGGTGGCGTACCTGACCGCGGAGCCTGTCGATGACGCACTCCACATCGAGCAGGTCTCCGTGCATCCGGCTCATTCCCGGCACGGCATCGGCCGGGAACTGCTCGACCACGCGGCAGGGTGGGCTCGCGACCACGGGTATCCGGCCCTGACCCTCACGACCTTCCGCGAGGTCCCCTGGAACGCTCCGTACTACGAGCGTCTCGGCTTCCGAATCCTCACCGATGATGAACTCACCCCCGGCCTGCGCGGAATCCGCTCGCGCGAAACGGAACTGGGACTGGACCAGCGGCCCCGCGTCGCGATGCGCCGCGAACTCGGGTCCTGAGGGTACCCGGGAGGGTCACACCGCGATTGCGGCGGCATCTCCCTCGAGAACAGCGGCGTGCACCCGGCGCGGGGTCACAGCATCGCCCACCCGGAACACGCGGACACCGCTCTCGGACAGTTCGTTCCAGAGTTCGTCCACCGGGGACTGGTGCGTGACCACGACGACCGAATCGACAACGGTCACGCGGCCGGCACCGGTCCGATGATCGAGCAACGACACCTCTGCCGCGTCGTCTCTGTCGACGATTCCGGTGACGATCACATCGGTGATCTGCACGATCCCCGCAGCGTGAGCGCGCCGTGTCCATCCGTCCATGTCGAGCGTGAGACCGAGATCCTGTCCGACGATCATGCCGCCGGTGCACACGGTCACGGCGCAGCCACGTCCGGCGAGCAGTTCCGCAACGGACGTCGCCTGGTGGAAGCCCAAGTCGTCGACGACGAGCGTCCGCCCCCGCGGATTCGCACGCCCCTCGAGCACATCGCGGACGTCGACGACCCTCACGGAGTCGCCGGCCCACGCCGGACGATGCGGCCTAGCCCCCGTTGCCACGATCACGGCGTCGGGCCGGTGGGCGCGGACGAAGCCGGAGTCGACCTCGACCCCGGTTCTGATCTCGACGCCCGCGCGAGCACACTCTGCTTCGAGACTCGTTACCACCGCGAGTAGTTCGCCGCGGTGGGGCGCGGTGGCTGCGCCGCGAATCTGGCCGCCGGTAAACGGTTCGCGCTCACACAAGGTCACACCGTGCCCGAGTCGCCTTGCGGTCGCAGCCGCCTGGAGTCCGGCCGGTCCGCCACCGATCACCAGCACCCGACTGCCCGGCATGCGCGGTGGGGGTAGCGGCACGGATTCCCGGCCGGCACGCGGGTTGACGGTGCACCCGATCGAGCGGCCCAGCCCCACCCGCCCGATGCATTCCTGGTTGCAGCCGATGCACGGCCGCACCTCGGTGTCGCGCCCGGCAAGAGTCTTCGCGGCGAAGTCCGGGTCGGCGATCTGAGCCCGCACCGCCCCGACGAGGTCGCAGACTCCCTCGGACAGAGCGGCCCGGACCTGCTCGGGCGCGGTGAACCGTCCGACGCCGACGACGGGGAGCGATACCGCCTCGCGGAACGCTGCGGGCACGAACAGGTTGTACCCGTGCGGCGTCGACATCGGTGCCTCGACGAGATGCAACGTCTCGGTGGCGACACCGATCGACGTACCGAGGTAGTCGACGGCACCGCTTTCGTCGAGCATGCGCGCCACCCGGACTGCGTCGCCCAGTTCGATTCCGCCCGTCGTGCCGTCGTGCCCGCTCAGGCGCACACCGACGATGCGCTCGCGTCCCACAGCGGCCCGCACGGCGTCGACGACCTCGAGCAGTAGTCGCGCCCGTCCGGCGAGACCGTCACCGTAACGGTCGGTGCGTGTGTTGATCCCCGGTGCGAGAAAGGCGCGCAGGATCGATGCCTGGGAGCATTGGATCTCGACGCCGTCGAATCCGCCCTCGGCGCACCGACGGGCGACGGTCGCGTAGCCGTCGACCAGTTCCGCAATCTCGCGCTCGCCCATCGTCATCGGCACTTCACGGAACAGCGGGTCGGGATCGGGACCGGGTGCCCACAAAGGACGGCCTGTGTACATCGAACTGCCCTGGGCGCCGTTGTGGTTGAGTTGGGCCAGGATTCGTGTGCCGTGCGCGTGCACCGCGTCGGTGAGGCGGCGGTACCCGGGCAGCACAGCCGGATCCCAGCCCCGGATCAACTTCTCGTAGGGCCGATCCGAGGGATGCACGGTGTGTTCCTCGGTGACGATCATCGCTGCCCCGCCGCGGGCGCGCGCCTCGTAGTACGCGATGTGCTGATCGGTGACCGATCCGTCCACCGCGAAGTTCGTCAGGTGGGCGGGGAAGATGATCCGGTTGCGCAACGTGGCCGGACCGATCCTGCGACTGTCCCGGGGATCGGGACCGGCCGTGTTGCGCGGCACCGGCTAGACCTTGGAGTTGCCCTGGTCGAGGGCCATCTGGCTGCCCGTGATCGTCTTCGCGCGGTCGCTCGCGAGGAACAGCACCGCGTCGGAGGTGTCGTCGGGATCGGCGATCGGCTTCTCGGTGAGGATGGGGGCGAAGTTGGGGAGCCAGGCCGGGAATCGCTCGAACATCTTCAGCGATCCCTGGTCGGTGCCCATCGGGGTCTTCACACCGTACGGGTGAATCGAGTTGACGCGGATATTGAACTCGCCCAGTTCCTTTGCGGCGGCCTGAGTGATACCGACGAGCCCGAACTTGGCCGCGCCGTAGTGCGCCTGTCCGGGCATGGCCTTGAGCCCGGCAACCGAGCTGACGACGATGATCGAACCACCGTTGCCTGCTTCGATCATCGCCGGTGCCGCGGCCTTCAACGTCTTGAAGACACCCGTGAGGTTGATGTCGACGAGTTCTTCGAATTGCTCGTCGGGCATTTCCCAGAATCGGTTCCAGCTGCAGATGCCGGCGTTCGCGACCACCACGTCGAGGCGGCCGAACTGCGCGATGCCCTCGTCGACCGCAGCGCGCAGGGCGGCGCTGTCGCGGACGTCGGCGATGCGGGCGACGATCTTGCCCCCGGCCTCCTCGACGAGACGGACGGTCTCGCGGAAGTCGTCTTCGGTCGCCTGCTCGTAGGTGATGTACTCGGAGACCGGCTTCGCGACGTCGATTCCGATGATCGACGCTCCCTCCCGGGCGAACCTCAAGGCGTGGTTACGTCCTTGACCTCGCGCGATACCGGTGATGAAGACAACCTTGCCGTCGAACTCGCCCATGGAGATCCTTCCAGATCGGTCTATGAAACAGGTTACAGTTCCGAGGCGAGACGGTGCCCCTCCCGGATCGCTTCCCGCACCGTCCGAGGAGCGATGCAGTCACCGATCTCATCCAGCCCCGGTCGGCGCAATCTGTCATCCGGGAGTCCCACTGAGCAGTCGGCGAGTGCCGCCGCCCCCACGGTGACCTCCGATCCGGTCACCCGATGGACGAGACGCACCCCCGACGAGTCGACCGCACCCACCGCAACGCCGAGGTGCCGTCGCACGCCCGCTCGCTGCAACCGGACGTTCGCGCCGACCAGGTCGCCGGTGGGCGCCAGCCTCGATCCGGGAATGGGGTCTGGCGTCGCATAGTCGACCGTCCGTCCGTGGGCGACGAGATGCTCCGCCACCGCGACACCGACCCGCCCGCCCACCGGATCCCACACGACGACCCGCGCAGGCACGGTCTCCGGAGAGCGGAGGGCCTGCGCGGCGGTGAAACAGCCGTTGCCTTCCTCCCCCGCGACGGCGGGAGGGCGGGCACGGCTGCCGGTGGCGAGTACCACCGCGGTGCCGGCGACCTGCGCGGCGTCGAGGTCGTCCGCGGTGACGACGGTGTCGGCGCGAACGACCACGCCGAGGTCGCGGCACCGCTGTTCGAGCCACGCGGCGAGTTCGGTGAACGCAGGCGCGCCCGGTCCCAGCGCCGCGGTGTGCAACATGCCTCCGACTCGGTCGGCGCGCTCGGCGACGGTCACTCGGTGGCCCCGCCCCGCAAGACCGAGTGCCGCTTCCAAGCCCGCAGGTCCCCCGCCGACGACGAGCACGTCTCGCACTTCGGTGGCCGCACGAGTGGCGGACCCGTTCTCCTGCCCCGCCTCCGCGTTGACGACACATCCCACTTCCGGGTTGTGGAAGTCGCGCACGAGACACGCCTGATTGCAGCGCACACACGGCCGCGGATCGCGGTGGTCGCGGATCGAGTCGACGAGATCGGGGTCGGCGATCTGCGCGCGGGTCATCTCCACCGCGTCGCACACCCCCAGATCGAGGGCGTCCTGGGCTGACGAAGGCTCGACGACGCTGCCCTGCAACACCACCGGCACCAGACCCTCGACGGCCACGCGGACCTGCCGGCACAATTCGCGATTGAAATCGGACGGTGTGTGGGCGTCGGGCCGGTACGTCTCCGGCGTGAACAAGCCCCCGCGCACGACGGTGAGCAGGTCGAGCGAGGCGGCGAGTTCACGCGCGTATCCGGCGGCGAGTTCCGGTGTGATGCCGGCCCACGGGGCGTTCTCGTCACAGCTCAGACGCAACGCCAGGATCCGCCCGGATCCGAGTTCGGCGCGCACGGCCGCGATGACCTCCCGGAGCAACCGCAGCCTGTCGCGGCCGTAACGGTCGGTGCGGTGGTTGGTCAGTCCGGACAGGAACTGCCGCAGCAGCGCGGTGGGTCCGGCGTCGAGTTCGATGCCGTCGGCGTCCGCATCGACCGCGCGCGATGCCGCAGCGCGGAAACCGTCGACCACAGAGTCGATGTCGGCACCGGTCATCTCCGCCGGGAGTTCACGGGTGGCAGGGTCGGGCACTCGCGACGGCGCCCACAGCGGTGCCCGGGTCCAGGCGCTGTTGCCCTGGAGGCCGCAGTGCCCGAGTCCGGCAAGGACGAGCGTTCCGTGGGGTCGGCAGGCCGAGACGATCTCCGCCCATCGGTCACCGCACTGCGCCGCAAGGGGTGCCCGTTCGTACGGATGGTCGGACGGGTGAATCGACGCCACCTCGGTGACGAGCACTCCTGCGCCACCCCGCGCACGACGCTCGTAATATGCGGCGTGGCGATCCGACAGTGCCCGTCCCACAGCGAGATTGGTTTCGTGCGGACCGAAGATCACCCTCGACGGCGCGGTGCGGCCGGCGAGGGTGATCGAATCGGTGAGAGCGACGCTCATCCCGAGCGGTTACTCGACTCCCAGATCCCGGCGGAAACCGGGCGGGACGACGACGTCGCCGGGCACGAGGTCGTGGATGGAATCCCGGCCCAGCCCCAGGAGCGCGGAACCGATGCCGCCACCGAGGATGTCGAGGACGTTTTCGACCCCGGCTTGGCCGTTGGCTGCGAGACCCCACAGGTAGGCACGGCCGATCATGACCGCGTCGGCGCCGAGAGCGACGGCCTTGACGACGTCGCTACCGCGCCGGATGCCGCCGTCGAGGAGAACCTCGATGTCGTTTCCGACAGCCTCCGCGATAGCCGGAAGCGCCCGGATCGGCGCGGGGGTGCCGTCGAGGTTGTTGCCGCCGTGGTTGGACACCGAGATCGCGGTGACGCCCGCGTCCACCGCACGCTTGGCGTCGTCGACGCGCATGACGCCCTTGAGCATGAAGGGAGCGTCGCCCCACTGCTCACGCAACCAGGCCACGTCTTCCCACGTGGGCAGCGGAGTACTCATCCACTCGCCGTACGCACCGAAGAACGTCGGGGTGTCGCCACCGCCGGGCGGCGTGAGATTGGGAGTGGTCAGGTCGGGGACGCCACCGGTACGGGCCCAGTCCAGAAGCCACTTCGGCCGGAGGATGCCCTCGGGTGCGAACTTCACCATCGCGTCGAGACTCATCCGCTCCGGGATGGCGGGGCTTCCCCAGTCTCGGCCGTTGGAGAACGACCAGTCCAGGGTCATGATGAGGCCCTTCGCGCCCGCTGCACGGGCGCGTTCCATGCGCTGGACGAGCACGTCGCGGCTGCCGACCCAGTACATCTGGAAGAAGGTCTTGTCGTTGGCCGCGGCCACGTCCTCGATGGGCTTGCTCGCAAACGAGCTGAGGCCCATGGCGATTCCCCGCGCAGCCGCTGCGCGGGCGACGGCCACCTCTCCGTCCGGGTGTACGGCCTGGACACCGGTCGGCGAAATGAGGACGGGCATGGCCACGTCCTGCCCCATGACCCTGGTGCTCATTTCGCGCTTCTCCGACAGTCCCGCGACGTGCGGGGCGAATCCGAGGTCGCGGAACGCCGCGAGGTTGTCGTCGACGGTGATGCCGGCTTCGGACCCGGCGACGAGCGCTCCGTACACCGACTTCGGCAGGCGCTTGCGGGCACGCTCCTGCGCCACGGCGACCGTTTCGAACCAGTCGCTCTGCTTCCAGGGGTTCTTCAGCCACGAGAACTTGGCCATCGTGAACATCTCTCCTCGAGATCTACAGGCCTGCGAGAGGGCTCTCGTCGCAGAATTTGGCGGGAGGTTTGGCGAGCAACGTCAGAGGCACCGGCGCTGCCGGGGTGCGACGCTCCGCCCGCTTTCCGGTGCGGGAGTGGTCCACGCTCGACTGGGGCACGGTGCGGTCGGCCTCGAGGGCCGACTGTCCGTATCCCTGAACACATTCCGGGTCGGGTCCGTCCATCGGAAGACCGGTGAAGAACTTCGCGGCCATGCAGCCGCCGCGGCACGAGTCGTAGAAGTTGCACGAGGCGCAGGCCCCGGCGGACTGCGGTTCGCGCAGTTCCCGGAACAACTCGGAGTTCTTCCACACCGAGGCGAAACCACCGTCGGTGAGGATGTTGCCGGCGAGGAAGTTCTCGTGGATCGCGAAGGGGCACGCGTACACGTCACCGACCGGGTCGATCAGGCACACGACGCGCCCGGCGCCACAGAGATTCAGACCGGGCAGGGCACCGGCCCCGCTGTCGCCGCCGAAGGCGGACAGGTGGAAGAACGAGTCGCCGGTGAGTACGCCTTCGCCGTGTGCGACGAGCCAGTCGTAGAGCTGACGCTGCTGGTCGTGCGTGGGGTGCAGGTCGTCCCAGACATCGACGGCGCGGCCCGACGGACGCAGGCGGGTGATGCGGAGGGTCGCGTCGTAACGGTCTGCGAGGGCCTTGAATTCGTCGAGCTGGTCGACGTTGTGGCGGGTGACCACGACGGAGATCTTCGCGTCGCGGAAGCCTGCCTCGGACAGATTCTCGAGAGCGCGGACGGCCATGGCGAAGGAACCGGGGCCGCGTACGGCGTCGTTGACCTCGGCCGTGGCGCCGTCGAGGGAGATCTGCACGTCCACGTAGTCGGACGCTGCCAACCGCGCCGCGACCTTCTTGTCGATGCGCACGCCGTTGGTCGAGAACTTCACACCCACCTGATGGTCGGTGGCGTAGTCGACGAGTTCCCAGAAATCCGAGCGCACGGTCGGCTCGCCGCCACCGATGTTGACGTAGAACACCTGCATGCGTTGCAGTTCGTCGATGATGGCCTTGCACTGTTCCGTGGACAGCTCACGGGGGTCGCGCTTGCCCGACGAGGACAGGCAGTGCACACACGAGAGGTTGCAGGCGTAGGTCAGTTCCCACGTCAGGCAGATCGGCGCGTCGAGGCCCTTCTCGAACTGGTCGACGAGACGACCGACTTTCGGAGGCGCGGTGGTGACGGGAGGTTCGAGCAGAGACGTCATAGCGGGTCCTTGCTGGGTCGGGGCGTCAGGCGGGGACGATCATGTGCGAGTCGGCCAGGGTCCCGAGGGCACGCACATAGGGCCGCTCGGCGCTCTCGTCGATTCCATGGGCGCGCAAGGCCTCCCGCACCGACGCGTGGTCGTCGAGGGACCTGACGACGTCGACGATGACGGTGTTCTTCAGGAACGACAATTTGCGGGTGCCGAAGTGGTAGAGCAACGCCCCGAAAGGTTCGGGGCGAAGCGCTACCTGCGGGTGGAGCCGCCACGTGGCGCCCGGATCGAACTGTGTGGTGGCCACGGCGGTGGCTCCGGGAGCGGACATGATCAGTAGACGCCGCACATGCCGTCGATCGAGACCTCTTCCACGAGGGACTCCTCGATCAACTCGGACTCGATTACCGCGTTGTCACGATCGGACATGATTCCTCCTCGAGTTTCACTCCACATGTGGAGTCCAGGTCACAACAGGGCTAGCGTTGTGACTCGGTTCACCACTGTAATGGCATCGAGTGCAGAATGTCATCCATGAATCGAGGGAAATATGCCTGACCGCCGAGAGCCGTCCACCCGGACCGGCCGGCGCCCCTCCACCACCAGAGAATCGCTCGCCGCGGTCGGCATCGAACTCTTCCGCACCCGCGGCTTCGACGAGACCAGCGTCGACGACATCGCCGAGGCGGCAGGCATCGCGCGGCGCACCTTCTTCCGGTACTTCCCCTCGAAGAATGCGGTCGCGTGGGGTGACTTCGACAGCCAGCTCGAACAGATGCGGCGACGGCTCGCAGAGGTACCACCCGGCGAGTCGCTCGCGGCCGCGCTCACCTCCGCCCTGCTCGACTTCAACACCTTTCCCGCATCCGAGAACGAGCGGCACCGCGCCCGGATGGAACTGATCCTGCGCACTCCCGCCCTCCAGGGGTACTCGTCCGTGATGTACCAGGGGTGGCGAGCGGCGATCGCCGAGTTCGTCGCGCGCCACACCGGTGCCCGCCCCGCCGACCACATTCCGAGGACCGTCGCGTACCTCGTGCTCGGGGTCGCCGTCGCGTCGTACGAGCAGTGGCTCACCGACGCGGACTCGGACCTGCACGACCTGCTGGGAGCAGGAATGCTCACACTCGCCGAAGGACTCGGCCCGAGCAATCGCACACTCGAAAGAGGTTGACAGACAATGGCTGTGCTGGATTCCCTCGCACCGTGCCCACCGGGCCGCTGGACCCACGACCACGTCACCGTCGAGCGGGTGCCGTCCGGTCCGCTCCGGTTGCACCGCACCACCGACGGTTTGCGCGTCACGCATTCGCTCACCCCCGACCTGCTCAGTGAACGGCTGGTCGCCGACGTGACCGCATCCGTGCAGGACGCCGAGTTCGGGCAGGACGAGTTCGAGTTGACGATGGTCGGACTCGTCCGCTCGACCGTCCCGGGCGCTCTCGACGCGTGGGTCACCTACTACCGCAACTCACTCGGCGAACTCCTCGACGGCACAGCGGACTTCGCCCCCATCCACGACATGGCCGCCGCGTCGGTACGTGGCCGCGTGCTGGACCTGGGGTCGTGCTTCGGGTTCCTGCCGTTGCGGCTCGCGGGCGCGGGGTTCGACGTGGTCGCCACCGACATCCTGCCCGGAACCATGCGGTTGCTCGACGCCGTCGCGCCGCGACTGGGCCTGACGGTGGACACCCTCGTGTGCAATGCAGCATCCGTACCCGTACCCGACAGGAGTTCCGACACCGTCACGGCCATCCATCTCCTCGAGCACGTGGACGAGGACACGGGTGCTGCCGTGCTCGCCGAAGCTCTGCGCCTCGCCCGCGAGCGTGTGGTGGTCGCGGTGCCGTTCGAGGACGAGGCGACCGCGTGCCACGGTCACATCCGGACCTTCGACCTCGAGTCGCTCGATGCGATCGGACGCACCACCGGACTCCGCTACGAGGTCTTCGAACACCACGGCGGCTGGCTGATCGTCGACCTCGTGTGAGCTACGCGGGTTTGCCGACGAGGAACTCGGACATCGCCGTCGCGACCACCTCGGGCCGGTCGAGCATCGACAGCACGTAGGCGTCGTCGACCTCGACGAGCGTCGCATCCGGAATCAGTTGCGCGAGCCGTCGTCCGTGACTGCGGGGCATGACCTTTCCCGCCGACGACCACAGCACCAGAGCCGAACCGGTGAAACGCTGCAGCGCTTCGGTGTCGGCGACGAGTTCGGCTCCCACGAAGCGGGTCGAGACGTACTTGCGGAGGTCGCGGCGGATGTCCTTGCTCCGGATGCCCGGCTCGGTCCAGGCGCGGACGAGATCGTCGCGCAGCGGTTGACGTGCCATCCACCCGAGCAACAACGGAGAGTTGCGCAACCACGAAACCCGGAGTTGCCGCAGCGCGAGTGGGAGACCGCCCGGGATACGCGAAGCAACGACCGCCATCTTGCCCGGCAACCCGGGCGGGAAGTTGTCGAAGGCCTCGCACGGCAGCAGAATCAGACGCCCGACGCGTTCGTCGAGGCCGTATGCGGTGAGGAACAGAGCGCCGCCCCAATCGCTGTGCACCAGCGTCACGTCGTCCAGTTCGAGCGCCTCGAGAAAATCGGCGATCAGCCGGTTCAGGCCGTGCAAGCTCAGATCGGCGTCGGGGCGCATCGGTTCGTGGTGTGCGCCGAGCGGCAGATCCGGTCGGACATAACGGAACCCGGTGGGTAACAGGTCGATCACCTCGTCCCACACCGTGTGATTCATGAGCAGTCCGTGCAGAAGCACCACGGCCGGCCCGTCCCCCCGTTCGACGTAGTGGACCGGACCTGCGGCGAGATCGACGGTGGGCATGGACGCACCTTTCGGGTGGGCGATCACTCCGGGCGGTGACTCCAGCGTGCGGGTGCGGACGAAACGGTGTCAACCGATTACCGCACGATCAGATCCATCCGCTCTGCTCCGCGCGCCGCGCGGCCTCGACGCGGGTGCTCGCTCCGGTCTTGCCGATCCCCGAGGACAGATAGTTCCGGACCGTGCCCGGGGACAGATGCACGGCATCGGCGATCGCGGCGACGGTGTGCCCGGCCAGAGCCGCCCGCAACACGTCGCGTTCCCGTTCGGTCAGCGGATTGTGACCCCCGGCGATCGACTCCGCCGCCAGTGCCGGATCCACCACCCGCTCCCCTCGCCGCACCCGCCGCACGGCGTCGGCGAGTTCGGCCGCGGGAGTGTCCTTGACGACGAAACCCGACGCCCCCGCCTCCAGTGCCGACCTCAGGTATCCGGGACGGCCGAAGGTTGTGACGATCAGCGACCGCACCGCCGGGAGTTCACGGGCGAGTTGTGCCGCGACGGCGATCCCGTCCAGGCCGGGCATCTCGATGTCGAGCAGGCACACCTCCGCAGCCGAGGAACGTGCCGTCTCGAGCACTTCGTCTCCCCGGCCCACCTCGGCCACGACGACCAGGTCGTCTTCGAGCCCGAGCAACGCGGCGAGCGCGCCGCGGACGAGTGCTTGGTCGTCGGCCAGCAGCAATCGGATCACGAATAGTCCACCTTCAGTTCTGTGCCGCCGTCGGCTGCCGGGCCGACGGTGACCTGCCCTCCCGCCGCGCGCACCCGATCGCGCACGCCCCGCAGTCCGTTGCCTTCCGGTCGTCCGTCGATGCCCACACCGTTGTCGCGGACGCAGAGCGAACGAGTACCCACTTCGATGGTGCAGTCGGCGGCGCCGCTGTGCCGGACCACGTTGGTGGCAGCCTCGCGCAGCACCCACGCGGACACGAGCGGGTGTCGCGGATCGAGTGTCGCCGGCTCTCCGCGGACGGAGACGGAAATCCCGGCGTCGGAGAGTGCGGCGCGTGCACGCTCGAGTTCTTCGCCGAGTCGGGCGACCCGAAGCCCGGTGACCGCGGCACGGACTTCGCCGAGCGCCTCGCGGGTGAGAGAGCGAATGGCCGCGAGTTCGGCTTTGGCCCGCTCCGGGTCGAGATCGACAAGGCGTTCGGCGAGTTCGGCTTTCACGGACACTGCGGTGAGACTGTGCCCGACGACGTCGTGGACGTCCCGGGCCATCCGATCGCGCTCGTCGGCGACGACCAGTTCGTGCTGGAGAGCCTTGTATTCCTCACCGCGCCGGTCGATCAGACTGACCACACCGGTGACGACTCCGACGAGCAGCACGATCAGGGCGAAGAAGAAATCGCGCCCCAACGTGCCGGTCCACAGCGGCACCAGCACGCTGGTCGCCAGAGCCGCGAGCAGCACTGCCATCGCACCGGCAATCGGCAGGCTCAGCGTCGAGAACGCCACGACGAAGCACACCATCCCGAATGCCTCGCGGCCGATATGGAGGCCCACCCCCACGGCGAGCAGGACGAGCAGAGCCAGATGGACGGCAGCGACCCGCGGCGGAGCCTCGCCCCGGTACAACCGGTGAAAGCCGTTCAAATAGACGGCGGCGAAGGCCACGATCGCGAGGGTGCCAAGCACGCGACCCGCCGGGGGTCCGGTGGTCAGCACCTCGAAGAGCGGATAGGCCAGGAACACCAGCCAGACCGAACTCATGAACCAGCGGAACCGCTGCCACGGATCTTCGACGTTCGCGTCGTCGCCCGAGGTCATTGCCGGCCCCGCCCGCGCTGCACCAGCCAGGTCGCGAGCGCCACGAAGATCACTGCCCACACCGACAGGTTGAGAACCGGAACCCAGAGGGGCTCGGGCGGCAGCGGGTTTCCGCCGCGGTCGATGAGCACACCTTCGGTCACGGGGTACCGGGCGAGCGAGACGTAACCGTAGAGCGGCGTGAACTTGGCGATGGTCAGCACCGCGCCCGACAGCGGGACGAAGATGTTGCCCAGGAACGCGAGGATGACCAGGCTGCCGCCCGCGGCGCCGACGGCCGCTTCCGATCGGAAGGCCAGTCCGAACACCAATCCGTAGACGGAGAACACCGCAGCACCGACGAGCACGGCCAGCGCGCTGAGGATCCACGCGCCCATGTCGCCGGACGCTCCGGTCAACGCCCCGAGCACGAAGATCAGGCCGATCGGAATCGCGGCGAACACCAACGCCACGGTGGCCTTCACAACCACGTACGACGCGTCGGTCAGCGGAGTCAGGCCCAGTTGCCGGCCCCAGCCCTGCATCCGTTCGACTGCCGCGTTTCCCCCGACGCCGGTGGTGGCGGTGACCGCCCCGTACGCCGCCATCGAGATCATGATGTACATCGCGACGTTGCCGTTGCCGGCGCTCTCGGTTGCGAACGACTGGGAGGCTCCGAAGATCAGGTAGAAGAAGGCCGGAAGCACGGCGATGAAGAAGACGCTCACGTAGTCGCGGAACTTCCTGCGCAACTCGAGCGCGACGAATGTGGTGTTCACAGTGCTGCCGTCCTGGTGAGTGCGAGGAACGCGGTTTCGAGGGATGCGCTGACGATTTCGAGGTCGTGCGCGTCGAGAGTCGTGAGCAGGACGCGCGCGGCGGCGTCGGCATCGGTGGTACGGATTTCGATACGTTGTCCGATCCGGGTGATGTCCACGACCCCCGGGGTCACTGCCAGGACCGCGTGCGCTTCGTCTTCGCGCCCCGGTGCCAGATCTGCGGAGACGACCCGGCCTGTTGCACGTGCGCGTATCTCGGCGGTGGGGCCGTCGGCCACGATTCGCCCACCGGCCATCATGACGATGCGGCCGGCGAACGCATCGGCTTCTTCCAGATAGTGGGTCGCGAACACGATGGTGCGGCATCTGTGCGCCTCGGCATGCATGGCCTCCCAGAACGTCCGGCGCGCCGCGACATCCATGCCCGCGGTCGGCTCGTCGAGCACCAGCAGATCGGGGTCGGGCAGCAGCGCGAGAGCGAACCGCAGCCGTTGCTGTTCGCCGCCCGAGCACTTCGACACCATCCGATCGGAAAGCCCGGTGAGTCCTGCACCGGCGAGGACGTCGTCGATGTCGCGGTGGGTGTCGAAGGTCGACGCGATGATGCGCACGGTTTCACGCACCGTGAGGTCCCGGAGCAGCCCGCCGGTCTGCAGGACCGCGGAGACGCGACCGTCGGCTACGGCCTGCCGGGGGCCTCCGCCGAACACCGTCACCGACCCGGACGTCGGGGCGGTCAGTCCGAGGACCATGTCGAGCGTGGTGGTCTTTCCGGCGCCGTTCGGTCCGAGCAACGCCACCACCTCGCCTCGCCGGACCGTCAGGTCGAGGCCTTCCACCGCCCGCGCCGGGTCAGCACCTCGGGATCGGAAGCTCTTGACGACCCCGCGTAGTTCGAGGGCCGTGGCGCCTGTGTGTTCCATGTCCGAAAGTGTGCGCGCCCGCGGACGCCGAGCGACATACCCGGGCGTCACGAATCCGAGATGACGGATGTCATTTTTCTCGGTGCCGGCGCGTGGTGGAGAGGGGCTGTCACGGTGCCGGATCGCCCATCACCGCTCCCTCGCGCCGCGGATCGGCTCCCCCGCCCCAGCCCGCCTCGTCGCGCTGCAGTGCGCTCAAGCCACTCGACTGCGGCGCGACGGAGACCTCGTGCCCCTTCTCCCGAAGTTGCTGTACGAGGGGGTCCTGCGCACCGTCGTCGGATGCATCGACGGCGGGATGCTCACCCCCGACACCCGTGACGGGAGTGTTGGCGGCACCGAACGAGACGGCCGAGACCGCTTGCTGGGGGTCCAGGCCCCAATCGATCATTCCGACAAGCGTTTTGACGACGAACTGGATGATGACCGACCCGCCGGGCGATCCGACGACCATCTGCAGATCGCCTCGCTGCCCGTCGGATGTCCGTTCGAACACCAGTGTCGGGGCCATCGAACTGCGTGGCCGTTTGCCGGGCTCGACCCGGTTGGCCGCCGGCAGCCCGTCCTTGCCTGCCGGTTCGGCCGCGAAATCGGTGAGCTGGTTGTTGAGCAGGAAACCGTCGACCATGTGGAACGACCCGAACGCCGATTCGATGGTCGTCGTCATCGCGGCGACGTTGCCGTAACTGTCGGCCACCGAAATATGACTGGTGCCGTGCTCGGGGGTCTGCGCGGGCACCCCGAGCGGAACCGGGCCGAAGTCACCCGGCTGCGCGGTGCCCATGCTCTTGCCCGGGTCGATCAGCGAAGCCCGCGTGGAGAGGTATTCCGGGTCGACCAGGGTCTGGAGCGAACCCCCGGGCAACGGCACGAAATCGGAGTCAGCGACGTACTTGTCGCGGTCGGCGTACGCCAGCCGCTCGGCCTCGGAAATCAGATGCACGGCTTCCGCATTCGGCACTCCGCCGTCCGCATCGACGTCGGCCGGCCCCAGCGACGCGAGGTCGAAGTTCTCCAGGATGCCGAGGGTGGCCGCCACGGCGGTGCCGCCGGACGACGGGTTCGGCATCCCGCAGATCTCGTGGTCGCGGTAGGGCGTGCACAACGGCGTGCGTTCCTTCGCCTCGTAGGTCGCAAGGTCGTCGAGCGTCATCGTTCCCGGTGTGCGGCCGCCGGTCTCGCTCGTGGTCGCCTCGACGATCGCCTGCGCGATGTCGCCGGTGTAGAAGGCGTCGGCACCCTCGGTGGCGATCGCGCCGAGGGTCTTCGCCATCGCCGGATTGGTCAGCGTGGTGCCCGCGGCCTTGGGGCTACCGTCGGGCTCGAGGAAGTACGCGCGTGCTTCGTCGTCGACTGCGAGTTGCTCGGCGGAATCGGCAATCGACTGCGCCATCCGGTCACTGACGATCACGCCTCGGTCGGCCAGATCAACAGCCGGAGCGAACAGACTCCGCCATTCCTGGTCGCCGTACTCGGCATGCACCATCTCGAGCATGCGCAGGACGCCGGGTACCCCGATCGAACGACCGCTTGCGCGGGCATCGGGCTTGGGCTCGGTACGGTCGGTGTCGCTGATCCAGCGGAGATAGTTCTCGTCGGCCGAGTCGGGGGCCGTCTCGCGGCCGTCGTATGCCTGGACGCGGCCGGATTCGGCGTCGAAATACATCAGGAACGCGCCACCGCCGATGCCGGACGACTGCGGCTCGACGAGTCCGAGCACCATCTGCGCAGCCACGAGCGCATCGGCCGCCGTTCCGCCGTCGCGGAGGACCTCGCACGCCACCTCGGTGGAGACGGGGTTGGCCGTGGAGACCGCGAAGGATTCAGTGCTCACAGCGGTCATGCCGCTGCGATAGCCGGTGGCGACCTCGGGGTTGGTGGAGATATCCCGATCCCCGGTCTCCGGCGGCGGTGCATCACCTGTCAACGGCGCGCCGTTGGGCGTCGCCCCGCATACCGCCGCCGCGGGCGCTGCGGTGCTCTCCGAATCACCGTCCGTACTCGACGCGCATCCGCCCAAGAGTGCGAGTGCAGCCGTCGCAGCCAGAGCGGCACGTATTCCCGACCGATTTCCCCCCACCGAGATCATCTTGACGACGGTAGCCGGACAAGGCGGTCTCCGCCGGGCAAACGTCGTTCCGCGAGGCGGCAGCAGACCTTCTATCGTGATGTGCGGTACTGCAAGTCGCCCCGCACGAACGACCGAGTTGCGTGGTCGTCCGCCACGGGTGCTCCGTCTGCACGTCGAGGAGGCCCAGCGATGAGTTCGCCGGATGACTGGAACACGAGTGTGATCGAAGAGTTCAGGAGCAACGAGGAACGTGTCGGTGGCGCCTTCGAAGGTGCACCGATGACTTTGGTTCATCACCGCGGCCGCAAGAGCGGACGCGAGATGGTCACACCGATGATGTATCTGCCCGACCCCGACGACGACGCGACGGTATACGTCTTCGCAAGCAAGGGCGGCGCTCCCACGAATCCCGCCTGGTACTACAACCTGAGCACCGCGGGACGCACGGAGATCGAGATCGGCACCGACACCTACGAAGTCGCCGTCGAGGAGATCATCGGCGCCGAGCGCGACCGTATCTACGCCGAGCAGGCGGCGCGCTATCCGGGGTTCGCCGGCTACGAGGAGAAGGTGCGGGGGTGCGCACCATTCCGGTGCTCGCGTTGCGTCGCATCCGAGCAGGGTCTTGACATGCCCGTCGGCCGGGCGGATGCTTTATTCAACCGAAAGGTTGAATAAGGACGGTGGCAAGCAGGTGAACGCGGACGACGACAGGCTCGACCGGGCTTTCATGGCCCTGTCCGACCCGATTCGCCGACGCATCGTCGCCCGGCTCAGCCGGGGCCCGGCCACCGTCAACGAACTCGCGGAACCCTTCGCGATCACGACCCAAGCGATCTCGAAGCACATTCAGGTACTCGAGCAAGCTGGACTCGTCACCCGCACTCGCGACGCCCAGCGACGCCCCGTCCACCTGAATCCCGCGCAGTTGGAGGCGCTGACCTCCTGGATCGACCGATATCGGTTGGTCAAGGAGCAGCAGTTCCGCAGCCTCGACGCTGTGCTGGCCGGGGACACGGCCGACACCACAGACCCCCCACCGGGGTGATCCCGCTCCCTGCGAGAGGCATCGACATGAGCAACCCACTGCACGTCAACGTCCCGGACGGCGTTCCGTTCATCGATTACGAGCGCGAGTTCGACTATCCCGTCTCCGAAATCTTCCGAGCACATCAGGATCCGGCTCTCGTCGCTCAGTGGCTGGGGCCGCGCGGGGTGTCCATTGACCTGGACCACTACGACTTCCGTAGCGGTGGTTCGTACCGGTACACGCACAGCGACGACAGCGGTTCGTACACCTTCTCCGGCGTGTTCCACACCGTGCGGGAGAACGAATTCGCCATCCAGACCTTCGAATTCGATCAATTCCGCGATGTCGTGAGCATCGAGTTCATGACCTTCGAGGACCTCGGCGACGGCCGCAGCAAGCTCAGCGGCCACGCTGTGTATCCCAGCCTCGAGGCACGCGACGGTATGGCCTCCTCGGGATGGGAGGAAGGCATGGTCGACTGTTACGAACGGATCGAGGAGCTTCTCTCGAAGGCCACCGCCTGATCCTCACCCGGAAGCGGCCGCACCCGACACGGGCGCGGCCGCATCGGGCGGCGCGGGTGGGTCCGGTGGCGCCGGTGCGAAGTTTCCACTGTGCGGGAGGGGTGACGGTGCGTCGACGAGCGCCCGGTACCGTTTCCGGGGTGGCGCCCCGCTGTTACTCTTGAACTAGAACGCGTTCTAGAATTCGAGGTTCGAGAACATCGGAGAACGGGAACATCCGGGGTAGCGCCACAGCTCACGCACGGTCTGCACGAGAGGACGACACACACCATGACGACTGTCGAGGTGCCGCACGGCTCACGATCGGTGATTCTCACCGTATCCGCCGTCGTCGAGGAAACCGCCGACGCGAAGTCGATCGTCTTCGACGTCCCGGACGAACTCCGTGACAAGTTCGCGTACAAGCCGGGCCAGTTCCTGACACTGCGTATTCCCAGCGAGCGCACGGGATCGGTGGCGCGCTGCTACTCGCTCGCAAGTTCGCCGCACACCGACGACGCCCCCAAGGTCACCGTCAAACGCACCTCCGACGGTTACGGCTCGAACTGGCTCTGCGACACCGTCGCGGCGGGCGACACCCTCGAGGTCCTGCCGCCGGCCGGGGTGTTCACCCCGAAGTCCTTCGATCACGACTTCGTGCTCTTCGGTGCCGGTAGCGGCATCACTCCGGTGATCGCGATCCTGAAGTCCGCGCTCACCCAGGGGTCCGGCAAGATCACTCTGATCTACGCCAACCGCGACGAGACGTCGGTCATCTTCGCCGACGAACTGCGGACCCTCGCAGAGAAGTATCCGACGCGACTGACCGTCATCCATTGGCTCGAATCCGTGCAGGGACTCCCGAGCGTCGACCAACTCGCGGCACTCGCTGCGCCGTACGCCGATCGCGAAGCGTTCATGTGCGGTCCAGGCCCCTTCATGGACACCGTGCACCAGGCGCTGCAGAGCATCGGGATGCCCCGGACCCAGGTCCACGCCGAGGTGTTCAATTCACTCTCCGGTGACCCGTTCGCCGACCAGGCGCCGGTCGAGGTCAGCGACGACGAGGCAGCGGACGCGGCGACCGTCGACGTCGAACTCGACGGGGAGGTCCATACGCTGACCTGGCCGCGCAAGCAGACCCTCGTCGACATCATGCTCGCGAAGGGCATCGACGTGCCCTACTCCTGCCAGGAGGGTGAGTGCGGGTCGTGCGCGTGCACGGTCCTCGAAGGCAAGGTCGAGATGGAGAACTGCGATGTGCTCGATCCCGAGGACATCGAGGCCGGCTACATCCTGGGATGCCAGGCACGACCGGTGACCGACCACCTCAAGATCGAGTTCTGACAGACCTCACACAGCGCGGGCGGCACCGTCGGGTGCCGCCCACGCTGCGTCAGCGAAGCGCCCGGAACCGGGCGCGTTCCTGCGCGCCGAGATGTTCGGTGGCGTAACTCAGCGCCGTCCGGCCCATCGCGGCCGCGTGACGCTCCAGGAAGTCCAGCAGAACCGCTCGGTCCACGCGTTTGCCGACCTCCCGAAGCATCCATCCTGTCGCCTTCTGGATCAGATCCCGACGATCGTCGAGGACGCGTTCGACAGCGGCGAGGGTCGGCTCGGCCTCTCCCCTCTTCACGAACGCGAACGTCGAGAGCAGCCCGGCGCGGCGTCGCCACAGATTCGGATCGTCGACCAGCGTCGTCAGCAGGCCGGCGTCGCCGGGATGCGCGTGGACCCACTCCCCGACAATGTGATCGGCGGAGGCATCGACGAGATCCCAGTTGTTCACCCGCTCGCAGCGGAGGGCATCGAGATAGACCTCGAGCACCTCGGACCGGGCAGACGGATCACGCGCGAACCTGTCCACGAGAACCAGCAGCCCGGCGAGACGGTGTTCGTGAACCTCACTGTCCAGCAGCAGACGTGCCTCGCCGACCGGCAGGTCACGGAACTTCCGGACCACAGCACGAGTCTGCGGAACCCGTAGTCCCAGAAAGACGTCGCCCTCGCCGTATTCGCCGGGACCGGTCTTGAAGAAGCGACTCATGCCGACGGCGGCGTCCGGGTCGGCCAGCGCATCGAGCTCGGTGCGCACGTCTCCCGCGCTCGGCAGATCAGGGGTCACGACAGGGAGCTTACGGCGCAGAGATCAGCACCGAGCCGATCGACTCCTACGTCGTGGTCGCGGCGGCGAGCAGTTCCCGTCCCGCCGCGAACGCCTCCGCGCCCGCCGGGAGCGCTCCGCGTGTGCCGCTGAGGTACACCTCGACGCGGCCGGAAACTCCGGAACTGTCATCGAACTCGCGGGTGCCCGGCTCATCGGCCTCGAGGTCGGCGAGACGACGCAGGGTCTGCCGGGCCACCGCCTCCGCGCTGTCGAACAAGCGCACACCCTCGGGGAACCGCGCAAGGATCGAATCCGCCACCAGCGGGTAGTGCGTGCAGCCGAGGACGATGCCCTCGACGCCGTCCGGAGTGCGCGCCGCGGCGTCGGCGATCGCCCGGTCGGCGGCATCCCGGTCACCCCGGTCGATGGCGTCGGCGAGTCCGTGACACGCGATGCCCACGACCTCGCTGCCGTTACCGAACTTCTCGACGAGGTCGGCCTGGTAGCGGCTCGAGGTCGTCGCGGCGGTCGCCCAGATCGCCACCGACTTGCACACGGCCGCGGCAGGCTTGATCGCGGGCACGGTCCCGACCACCGGAACGTCGTCCCCGAGCGTGGCGCGCACAGCGTCCAGAGCGGTCACCGACGCCGTGTTGCACGGCAGCACGACCACATCGGCACCGCGGTCGACGGCGCGCCGGGCGGTGGTCACCACCCGCTCGGACACCCATTCGGCCGGCTTCGGTCCCCAGGGAGCGCACTCCGGGTCCATCGACAGGATCAGGTCGAGATCCGGACGCATCCGCCGCAGCCATGCAGCAGTCGGCAGCAGACCGAATCCCGAGTCGATGAGCGCAACGATCACCCTACGAATCTAGCCCTTCGCCCCACCGGCGGCATCGAGGGATGCGGATACCGGTATTCGGACTGCGGCGATGTTCAGACTGCGGCGAGCAACTCTTCGATGGGCGCGCCCGCGGCGATCTTCATCCGGGTCTTCATCACCTGCGCGGGGAGTCCGCCACCGACCACACCGACGAGGCGGCCCTCACGCTCGTAGTACGCGAGGAACTTGCGTCCGTCGTCGCGCACGACATGCACCGTGTCGTCGGCGCGAACCGCACCGAGGCCCTGGATCTTGATGTCGTACTGATCGCTCCAGAAATACGGCACCTGGCCGACGCCCCCGGATTCCCCGGTGACGATCTTCTTGGCGAGCACGGTGGCCTGCTCCCCTGCATTGGTCCAGTGCTCGACACGTTTGCGGGCACCACCGGGAACCTGCCACGACGCGACGTCGCCGACAGCCCACACGTGCGGGGCCGACGTGCGGCCCGTGTCGTCGCACACGACGCCGTTGTCCAGTTCGATGCCGGAACCCTCGAGCCACTCGGTGACCGGCACCGAGCCGATGCCCAGGACCACCAGATCGATGTCGATCACGGACCCGTCGCCGAGCACCGCCGCCGTGACGTGTCCGTCACCGCGCAGTTCGACGAGCCCGACTCCCGCACGCAGGTCGACTCCGGCGTCGGTGTGCAGTCGTGCGACCAGGGAACCGACCTCGGTGCCGAGTACCGAGGCGAGGGGCGTGGGCTGCGGCTCGAGCAGGACGACGTCGACGCCCAGGGACCGCAGGCTGGCGGTGACCTCACAGCCGATGAATCCGGCGCCGACCACCAGGGCACGGACACCGGGCCTGATCGCGGCCCGCAACGCGCGGCCGTCGTCCACCGAGCGCAGCACGTGGACGCCGCCGAGATCGGGCAGACCGGGAATGCGCCGGGCACGAAGACCGGTCGCGATCACCAGTTCGTCGTACGGAAGTTCGGTTCCGTCGGTGAGCGTGACGGTGCGCGCCTCGGTGTCGACGGAGCGGGCCGCACTGCCGAGCCGCAGGTCGATGCGCTGTTCCTCGAAGAACTCGCGGGGGCGGAGTGTGGTGTCCTCACGCTCGCCGCGAATGACGTCCTTCGACAGCGGCGGGCGGTCGTAGGGCAGGTGGCCTTCGTCGTCGAGCAGGACGATCTCGCCCTCGTACCCCGCACGCCGCAACTCCTCCGCGGTTCGCACACCGGCAAGACCGGCTCCTGCTACTACGATCCGTTCGACTGCCACCTGGTACATCCTCCTGATCGCGTGACCTCGGCCACCCGTGTGCGTGCACTCTTCATACCAAACGCACGTACGGGGGTGGACAGCGCGCCGATCGGGCAGCGCCCCGAACGACACCGCGGGACAACACGGTGACGGTCCTGCCCGGCATATCCCTCCTGCCGGGCGGATAATGATGGACAACGCACGGCCCGCACGTTCCCCACGACCCACACGGCACGAGGAGCACTCATGACCAGCGACAGCGGCGCAGGAATCAGCCGCATCCAGTTCGGTACCGGTTCGTTCTCCGGTCCCCTCGACAGCCAGGGTCGGACGATCATCGCCGACGCGGTGGTCGCCAAGATCGCAGGCATCGCGACACGCGAGGTCAGCGGCGTGTTCGACGTCGGGGCGGGAACCGCCCGGGTGGTGGGCGCCTTGCGCGACCGCATCCCCGGAGCACGAATCAACCACGGGCAGGGCGTCGCGGTCGAGGTCGGCGAGAAACAGGCCGCGATCGATATCGGCATCGTCGCGGAATACGGCGTGGCGCTCCACGAGCTGGCGATCGCGATCCGGCACAACGTGATCACGGCCGTCGAACGCATGACCGGTCTCGAGGTCACGGAAGTCAACATCACCGTCTTCGACGTGGTGCTGTACGACGAGGCGGCAGCAGCCGACGAGCTCAAGCCTCGAGTGCAGTGACCTCGTCTCCCGGCGCGGACCCCCGTACGCATCCCGACCCCGAGGTCGCAGACCTCGTCGCCGAGATCGTCACGGGTGTCGCAGGCGTCGCCGGGCTCAACAGCGGCCCGTTCGGATCGGTCGCGACCTACCTGCCGGGACGCCGGATCCCCGGGATCCGGCTCGGACCCGAGGGGTGCGCCGTGCACATCACCGCGGAATACCCCGCCGATCTGCCGGCCCTCGCCGACACCGTGCGAGCGCTCGTCGAAGCGGTCGTCGGCCCTCCGGTGCATGTGACGATCGAAGACGTCCACCTCGAACAGAAACAGGTGTCCCCGTGAACCACACTCCCACCGGCAACACCGCGGTCGGCCTGATCGCCGGTCTCCTCCTCGCTCTTGCCGGGATCTTCGGGGGCGTCAGCGGACTGCTGTTCGCGGTCCTTCTCGGCGCGCTCGGTGCCGCAATCGGTGCACACCGGGACGGTCTGCTCGACCTCGGTGCGATTCTGCGGAGCCGCGGCCGTGGCTGATGGCGTCCCCACGGAGACCGGGCCACTGCCGGGCTCCACGCTCGACGACATCGACACGGTCGGGAACCGCGGCACCCTCGTCATCAAGGACCGCGCAGTCGAACGCATCGCCGCGTCGGCCGCACTCCAGGTTCCCGGCGTGGTCCGGCACACCGGCAACCTGAGTCTGCTCACGGGCCGGGAACTTCCTCGTGCCGATGTGACCACCGGCGGACGGGCGGTCGCGGTGAATCTCTTCATCGCCGCCGAATGGCCTTACGACGCAGCGGCACTGACGCGGAGGGTGCACGACGCCGTCGCGCGTCACCTGCACGACTACACGGGCCTGCACGTCACCGAACTGAACGTCCTCGTCGCCGCGACCCCCCAGGCACACGACGACGAACCGGCCGAGCAATCCGTGCCTGTCGAGTACCTCGAATCGGATATCGTCGCTCACACCGAGTCCCGCGCGCGGATACCGGTCGTGCAACCGCTGCCCCCGCTCGCGACCCCGGCGGCGGCGCCGGCCGCGGCGCTCATCGCGATCGGCGCGCTCGGACTCTCGTTCGTCGCCGCCCGCGAACTTCTCATCGTGCGCGGCACCTACGCGGGAGCGCCGTGGCTCCGCAACGCGTTCGAGTGGTTCGGCAGGCTGCACTGGGAACCGTGGATCGGTCCGGTGGCCGCGGTGCTGGTGCTGCTCGGTGCCGCGCTGCTGTTCGCGGCGGTCAAGCCACGGCGACGCACCCACCTCCCGCTCCGAGTCTCAGGTCCCGTCGACACGGTGTGGATGCGGCGTACCGACGTCGCCCGCATGTGCAGTGCCCGGGCGTCGGCGCTCCCCGGTGTACGCACAGCGCTGACTGTGGTCGATCGCCGGCGCGCGGTGGTGCGGATAGTCGCCGACCCCGAAGTGCCGGTCGCCGAACTCACCGCGACCGTGCGCGCCGAGGTCGAACCGAATCTCTCGCTGCTCGCCGATCCCCTTCCACTGATCGTGAAGATCACCCCCGCAGAGACGCGGGCGAACGCCGTGGGAGGAACGCGCCGATGAAACTCCGTACGGTGCTGGCCAACCGTTTCTTCGCGCTCGTGACGGGCTTCGCCCTGCTCGGAATCGGCGCCTTCGCGCTCGCCTGGTTGTGGGAGGTGCCCCTCGCGCGGGACCGGCTCTCGCAACTCGACCGGCCACGCGTCATCGACGTTCCCGACCAGGACTGGTGGACACCCGCATTATGGACCGTGTTCGCCGTAGGAGCCGCGATCGGCATCGTCCTGCTCGTGGTGAATCTGTCCCGCCGTCGCACCTCGACGGTGCAGTTGTTCGACGAGGTGACCGACGCGACGCTGGGCGTCGAACTGGGCCCCGTCGCGGAGGGTGTGGCACGCGAACTCGCAGGACTCCCGGGGGTGCGGTCGGCGCGCGGCCGCGCGGTGGTGGAACGGCACCTGCCCACTCTGTCGGTGGTGGTGCATGCCGAGCCGGGAATCGACGTCGCCGAGTTCACGGCGCACGCCGAGGACACCGCAGAACGCGCCGCGTGCGCGCTCGGGGGCGCCCGTGTCGCCACACAGGTGCTGCTGCACCTCGATCCGCCGCACCCCGAACACGACTGACGACGAGAACCTGGGCGGCACAGCCCCCGGAAACGCCGAACGGCGTCCACCCCGAAGGGTGGACGCCGTTGGCGTCAGTGAGGAACTAGCTCACTTGATGATCTTCGTGACGCGACCGGCGCCGACGGTACGACCACCCTCGCGGATAGCGAAGCGAAGGCCCTCGTCCATGGCGATCGGCTGGATCAGCTTGACGGACATCTCGGTGTTGTCACCGGGCATGACCATCTCGGTGCCCTCGGGAAGGGTAACAACGCCCGTCACGTCCGTGGTACGGAAGTAGAACTGCGGACGGTAGTTGTTGAAGAACGGCGTGTGGCGGCCGCCCTCTTCCTTGTTGAGGATGTAAGCCTGGCCCTCGAACTCCGTGTGGGGAGTCGTGGTGCCCGGCTTGACGACGACCTGTCCACGCTCGACGTCCTCGCGCTTGATGCCGCGGACGAGGAGGCCGACGTTGTCGCCCGCCTGGCCCTGATCGAGCAGCTTGCGGAACATCTCGATACCGGTGACCGTGGTCTTGGTCGAGGTCTCCTTGATGCCGACGATCTCGACCTCTTCGTTGACGTTGACAACGCCACGCTCGATACGGCCGGTGACGACCGTACCGCGGCCGGTGATCGTGAAGACGTCCTCGACGGGCATGAGGAACGGCTTGTCGGTCTCGCGGACCGGGTCCGGGATGGAGTCGTCGACGGCCTGCATGAGGTCGACGATCGACTGAACCCACTTCTCGTCACCCTCGAGTGCCTTGAGAGCAGAGATCGGGACGACCGGAGCGTTCTCGTCGAACTCCTGCGAAGCGAGGAGCTCGCGGACCTCCATCTCGACGAGCTCGAGGATTTCCTCGTCGTCGACCATGTCGGCCTTGTTCAGCGCAACGAGGATGTACGGCACGCCGACCTGGCGAGCGAGCAGCACGTGCTCACGCGTCTGGGGCATCGGGCCGTCGGTTGCGGCCACGACCAGGATCGCGCCGTCCATCTGGGCGGCACCCGTGATCATGTTCTTGATGTAGTCCGCGTGACCCGGGGCGTCGACGTGCGCGTAGTGGCGCTTCTCGGTCTGGTACTCGACGTGGGAGATGTTGATCGTGATACCACGAGCCTTCTCCTCGGGAGCCTTGTCGATCTGGTCGAACGCGAAGCTCTCGTTCAGGTCCGGGAATTTGTCTGCCAGCACCTTGGTGATGGCGGCCGTCGTGGTGGTCTTGCCATGGTCGACGTGACCGATGGTGCCGATGTTCACGTGCGGCTTGGTCCGCTCGAACTTCGCCTTAGCCACTGGAATGTCCTCCTGGACTGTTGTTGCTTGCAGTATGCAGCAGTGCGGTTTGTATTACTTGGTCGTGCAGGTGACCGAGGGAGATAACCCGAAGGTTACTCTCCGGTCGCCTTGGCGATGATTTCCTTCGAGACGTTCGACGGAACCTCTGCGTAGGAATCGAACACCATGGAGAAGTTCGCGCGGCCCTGGGTCTTCGACCGCAGGTCACCGATGTATCCGAACATCTCCGAGAGCGGAACCAGCGCCTTCACGACACGGGCACCACTGCGTTCCTCCATGGCCTGGATCTGGCCACGGCGGGAGTTGAGGTCGCCGATCACTTCACCCATGTAGTCCTCGGGGGTGGTGACCTCGACAGCCATGAGCGGTTCGAGGATGACCGGAGCTGCCTTGCGGGCGGCTTCCTTCAGGGCCTGCGAGCCGGCGATCTTGAACGCCATTTCGGACGAGTCGACGTCGTGGTACGCACCGTCGAGCAGCGTGACCTTGACGTTCACCAGCGGGTAGCCGGCGAGCACGCCGTACTGCATCGCGTCCTGCGCACCCGCGTCGACCGACGGGATGTACTCGCGGGGCACGCGGCCACCGCTGACCTTGTTCTCGAACTCGTAGGTCGCACCGTCTTCGCCGCGGAACGGCGCGAGAGCGATGACGACCTTCGCGAACTGGCCGGAGCCACCGGTCTGCTTCTTGTGCGTGAACTCGAGCTTCTCGACCGGCTTGGTGATCGTCTCGCGGTACGCGACCTGCGGCTTGCCGACGTTGGCCTCGACCTTGAACTCCCGACGCATGCGGTCGACGAGGATGTCGAGGTGGAGCTCGCCCATGCCGCCGATGACGGTCTGGCCGGTCTCCTCGTCGAGCTCGACCGAGAAGGTCGGATCCTCTTCGGCGAGCTTCTGGATCGCGGTGCCCAGCTTCTCCTGGTCGGACTTGGTCTTGGGCTCGATCGAGACCTGGATGACCGGGTCCGGGAACGACATCGACTCGAGGACGATCGGGTTCGCCTGGTCGCACAGGGTGTCACCGGTCGTGGTGTCCTTCAGGCCGATCATCGCGTAGATGTGGCCGGCCACGGCCTCGTCGACCGGGTTCTCCTTGTTGGCGTGCATCTGGAAGAGCTTGCCGATGCGCTCCTTCTTGCCCTTGGTGGCGTTGAGCACCTGGGCACCCGGATCGATACGACCCGAGTAGACGCGCACGAAGGTGAGCTTGCCGAAGAACGGGTGCGCCGCGATCTTGAACGCGAGAGCCGAGAACGGCTCGTCCTTGCTCGGCTTACGAGTGAGGACGGTCTCCTCGTCGTTCAGCTTGTGACCCTCGACCTCGCCGATGTCCAGCGGAGTCGGCAGGTAGTCGATGACAGCGTCGAGCATGGGCTGGATGCCCTTGTTCTTGAACGCGGTGCCACAGATCACCGGGTACAGCTCGGAGGCCACGGTGAGCTTGCGGATGGCGCCCTTGATCTCGTCGACCGTGAGCTCTTCACCGCCGAAGTACTTCTCCATGAGCTCTTCGTCGGACTCGGCAACCGTCTCGAGAAGCTTCTCGCGGTATTCCGCGGCCAGCTCGGCGAGATCCTCGGGGATCTCCTCGATGGTCGGCGGAGTGCCGATCTCGGTGACGCCACGCCAGGTCAGCGCACGCATCTCGACGAGGTCGACGACGCCGTCGAAGGCATCCTCGGCACCGATCGGGAGCTGCAGGACCAGCGGCTTCGCGCCGAGACGGTCGATGATGGTCTGCACGGTGAAGAAGAAGTCCGCGCCCATCTTGTCCATCTTGTTGACGAAGCAGATGCGCGGAACGTCGTACTTGGCAGCCTGGCGCCAGACCTGCTCGGACTGGGGCTCGACGCCTTCCTTGCCGTCGAAGACGGCAACGGCGCCGTCGAGGACGCGCAGGGACCGCTCGACCTCGACCGTGAAGTCGACGTGGCCGGGCGTGTCGATGATGTTGATCTGGTTGTTGTTCCAGAAACAGGTGACGGCGGCGGAGGTGATGGTGATACCACGCTCCTTCTCCTGCTCCATCCAGTCGGTGGTCGAAGCACCGTCGTGGGTTTCACCGATCTTGTAGTTCACACCGGTGTAGAAGAGGATGCGCTCTGTCGTGGTGGTCTTGCCGGCATCGATGTGCGCCATGATGCCGATGTTGCGGACCTTGTTCAGGTCGGTCAGCACTTCCTGTGCCACAGGTAACCCCGCTCGTAGCTAGTGTCGGTCCTTTTGTGCGGACCCATGTTCTTGTGTTGTCAGCCGGCCTTTACGGGACCGACACAGTTGTGCGAGCAGCCGATCGGGAGGTCCGGATCACGGTGCCTCCCGATCGGCCTCGACTCACCAGCGGTAGTGCGCGAACGCCTTGTTGGCTTCAGCCATCTTGTGCGTGTCCTCGCGACGCTTCACAGCGGCACCGAGGCCGTTGCTCGCATCGAGGAGCTCGTTGGCGAGGCGCTCCACCATGGTCTTTTCACGACGCTGACGTGCGAACGTGACCAGCCACCGAAGTGCGAGGGTGGTGGAACGGCCGGGGCGAACCTCGACCGGCACCTGGTAGGTGGCACCACCGACGCGGCGGCTGCGAACCTCGAGGGCGGGCTTGACGTTGTCGAGCGCGCGCTTGAGGGTGACGACCGGATCGGTACCGGTCTTCTCACGTGCCTGCTCGAGCGCCTGGTAGACGATGCGCTCGGCGGTGGACTTCTTGCCGTCCATCAGGATCTTGTTGACCAGCTGGGTGACCAGCGGGGACCCGTAAACCGGGTCGGCGATCAGTGGACGCTTGGGAGCGGGACCCTTACGTGGCATCAGGCCTTCTCCTTCTTCGCTCCGTAGCGGCTACGGGCCTGCTTGCGGTTCTTGACACCCTGGGTGTCGAGCGAGCCGCGGATGATCTTGTAGCGGACACCGGGAAGGTCCTTCACACGACCGCCACGCACGAGCACCATCGAGTGCTCCTGGAGGTTGTGGCCTTCACCCGGGATGTACGCGGTGACCTCGACAGAGCTGGTGAGGCGCACGCGGGCGACCTTACGAAGAGCCGAGTTCGGCTTCTTCGGGGTGGTGGTGTACACGCGAGTGCACACGCCGCGACGCTGCGGGCTGCCCTTGAGGGCCGCGCTCTTGACCTTGACGGTCTTGTCGCGGCGGCCCTTACGGACCAGCTGATTGATGGTTGGCATTAACCGGCTTTCTTCGTTGTCTGGAGCTGCTCACACGAGCAACACTGGCTGTTCTGAAATTAGGGATCCATCGGTTGGGACAAGAGAGCTAGCTGCCCCTCACTCGCCCCTCGTGTGCACACGAGGTCGGGTGTGTCGCGTACCCCCACACAGGCAGCCGGGAACTCGTAACTGCAGACTTCTACAGACGACGCGCACGGCACTACCTCGCATAGGCACACAGACCGGTCCGGGCTTGCCGGACACGACCCACAACGATACCCGGCTGGCGAGCATCAGGTCAAAGTGAGGTAGGCAACCGAGGACCCGCTCGACCCTGGTCGGCCCCAGCCACGGTCAGCTGCTGAGGTTCAAGGTGAGCCGTGCCAAGGTAGCAGCGGCCTCGCAGGGGTCCGGCCCACCGCCCTGGTACTGCACCCACCAGCCGAAGATACCGGTCGTCGAGGCACCCGAACTCACCCCGCACGACGACGGGTCGTCGGGCCGGCGCATCTGCAGGGCCCGTCGTCCCTCCACCGTGGTGTTCTCCACCGCGTACCCGAGGTGTTCCGCAGCGGAGCGCTCGTGGTCGAGCGAGCCCGTCTCGAACCAGTTGAAGGTGACCTTCACGACGCCGCCGGGCCCGTCGCCCTCCCACCGGCAGATCGCTCCGAAGAACCCCCGGTACACCGCTTCGGCTCCGACCGCCTCGGCGATCTGCGGGTCCGCGACCGCGTCGCACTCGGTGAGCAGCCGGGTGAATTCCTCGGTGTTTCCGCCGCCACCCGCACCTTCCTGCACCGCGCGGCCCTCGATCGTCCGGGAGCATCCGGTGAGCACCGTGGCGCAGACCGCCAGCGCTGCCATGCCGGCGCCGAGACGACGACCGGCCGGCCGGAGCGGGACCCGGCGCATCACTGCTGCGCCCTGTCGACGCTGGTCTCCGCGAGGCTGCGAGCGACCGCACACGCGTCGGCCGCGGGCGGGAAGTTCCCGTAGGAGACGGACCAATGGATGAAGTCGCCGCCGAACTGCACCCCGATCTCGCACAGGGTCGTCTGCCCGTCCAGCGACTGGGACGAACCCAGGAAGCCGGGATTGCCCCCGACCTCGACATCCGTTGCAGGACGGCCGATCAGATCGGACCCGGCCCGTTCCCTGCCGATCGGACTTCCCCGGTACCAGCTGAAACTCACGCTCGGCCCACCCACGAAGAGTTCCCACTCACAGCCGACGGAGTTGCGGGTGACAGACGAGAACGGACCGAGCGCGAACGCATTCGCCACCTCGTCGTCGGTCAGCGACCCGCACTCCCCGAAAAGCGGGCCCGGCTCGGTCACAGCCGATGTCGTCGAGGTCTGCACCTGGTCTGCGGCATCGTCGCCGGAGCCGCATCCGGCCGCGACGAGCATCGCCAGGAATGCCAGGGCCGCCGTCGCCGCTCTGCTACCGGTCCGCTCGAAGGACATGGCCGAGACACTACCGAGCCGCAGGGCCTGCTGCGCGCCGACGCCGGGCGTCTTCCAGCACGGTGTCGAGCTGGGCCGCCCAGTGCCTGACGATCTCGCGGCGTCGCACCGAGTCGTCGGTGAGGACGTCGGCCAGGCCGAGGCCACGGGCGAGGTCCAGAGTCGCCTGCACCATGCGGTGCACCACCGGATCGGAGTCGTCCGCGCCGAGTTGTTCGACAGCCACCTTGTGCGCGACCCGGCCGAAACGCTCCTCGAGCGGGAGAAGGCGTTCGCGCAGCGCGGGATCCGCCGCCGCGGCGGTCCAGACCTGCAACGCCGCGTTGAACAGATTGCCGGTGTACTGCTCGACGAGACGTGACACGACCGCCTCGGTGCGAGCGCTGCCGGGCGGCACGTCGGGCGTCTCGTTCCGGGCGCGTTCCATCCGGCTGTCGAACATGAAATCGAGAGCAGCCGTGATGAGATCCTCACGGGTGGGGAAATGGTGCTGGGTCGCCCCGCGCGACACTCCGGCGCGTTCCGCGACGACGCCGACGGTGGTCGCCGCCCAGCCGAACTCGGCCAGGCAATCTATCGTGGATTCGAGCAGGCGCAGACGTGTCGCTCGACTGCGGTCCTGCTTGGGTTCGCGCGTCACCCGTCCTCCTCGATCCTCGCCCCGCAGGGATGCCCGCCGGAGAGCATTCGGCGCCCGGAACGCCGCCTCGATGTCCCACGACCCGACGGAATGAGATCACGTCGAGACCGTACGAACGTAGCCTGCCCGAACAGCGGGACGACGCACCGGACGAAAGGGGAACCCACGTGGCGACGATTGTCAGGCGCGAAGACTATTTCACCGCCGCCCTCGACATTCTTGCGACGCACGCCCACGCGGGACTCAAGCAGGCACGCCTGTGCGCACACCTCGAGGTCACCACCGGGTCGTTCTACAACTACTTCGCGAGCTGGGCCGACTTCGAGAAAGAGTTCCTTCAGAACTGGCTCGACAGGCAGACCCTGCAACTGGCCGAGACCGCACGGCTCGAAGGTTCTCCCCGGCGCCGGCTCGAGATGCTCATCGACTTCGCGTGCAAGCTTCCGCATCCCGCCGAATCGGCGATCCGGGGCTGGGCGTACAGCGATCACGCCGTGCGCGACATCCAGGCCCTCGTGGACCGGCAGCGATTCGACGTGGTGGCCGAGTCCACCGCCGCGATCCTCGGCCCGGGGGACGACGCGCACAGATTCGCGCATCTCGCGATGTTCGCCCTGATCGGTTATCAGCAAACTCTTCCCGCTCAGGACGTCTCCGTCCTGCGATGGTCGCTGAACCGGGTGTTGTCGCAGGTACTCGAGGATGTCGTCGACACCCGGTGACGGATCACCGCCGCAGAAGATCCTCGAACTGTTCACGCCACACCACGAGATTCGGGTCCGCGTCCGGATCGCGGGGATCGATCGCATAACCGAGGGCGATCCCCCGCATGCTGCTGTAGACGAGATCGCGCACCACGCGGTAGCGCGGGAGCCCGATGAAGTCGCTGCCGAAGAACCGATCGGTCTGCGCCTTGATCATCCCGCCGAGTGTGCGTTCGAGCGGTATCAATTCGCGGCGGAGTTCTTCGTGGGAGCGGGCCGCGAGCCACAGTTCCATCGAGGCCCAGAAATACGGCTGCCGGAAGTGCAGCCACATCAGATCCACTGCCACCGCGACCCTCGCGACCGGATCGGAGGGCCACTCCTGATCGTGCCCGAGATCCTGGACCCGTTGGGCGGCCAGGTGATGCACCGCCGCGACCAGCAGCGAATCGCGACTGGGGAAGTGATGGAGCAGACGTCCGCGGGAGACGCCCGCCGCAGCCTGGATACGGACGGTGGTGGCGTTCGAGTATCCGTGTTCGACCAGTACGGACACAGCGGCATCCAGGATGGTGACGCGGGTGGCACGGCCGCGTTGCTGCTCCGCGCGTCGACGGGGCTCGCTCGGCGCACTCATCATGCCGACCAGCGTAGGGGCCGGCATCCCTCACCGTCCCGGGGACCACGACGGGGGCCGTTTCTGCAGAAAGGCGGTGACGCCCTCCACCGCTTCGGCCGATCCGAACAACCGCGCGGACTGCGCGGCCAGTCCCTCGGCGTATCGATCGAAATCGTCGAGCATCCGCATGGTGAGCAAGTGCTTCGACTCCGCGAGGCCCTGCGGGGAGCACCCCCGCAGATCCGCGATCACGTCTGCTGCCCGCGTCGCCGGATCCTCGGACACGAGCGTGACGAGTCCGTGTGCCGCCGCGTCCTCCGGCCCGAAGCGTTCTCCGGTGAGGAAGTAACGGCCCGCGGCGCGCGGCGTCATTTTCGGCAGAACGGTGAGCGAGACGATCGACGCCGCCAGGCCGAGCCGGGCCTCGGTGAGTGCGAACGTCGCGCGGGGTCCCGCAACGACCATGTCGCAGGCTCCGATCAAGCCCATTCCCCCGGCTCGGACGTGGCCGTCGATCACTCCGATCACCGGCTTCGGGAGTTCGAGGATGCCGCGCAGCAGACCCACCATGTCGTGGGTCCGCTGCGCGGCCGCCTCGCCCGGATCACCGGAGGCTTCACCGAGATCTGCTCCTGCGCAGAATGTTCCGCCGCGATGCGTCAGCACGACCGCGCGCACACCGGGGTCGCGAGCGGCCGCGTCGAGACCCCCGCGCAGTTGGTCGACCATCGCGGCCGAGATCGCGTTGCGGTTGTGCTGCGAGTCGAGCGTGAGCGTCGCTGCGCCCTCCGCCACCGAGTACCGCACGACCGGGGCCGACGCGTGCCCGGCGATATCGGGGTCCGGCATCTCGCCTCCTAGTACGACCGCGGCAGCCCGAGCGAATGCTGGGACACGAAGTTGAGGATCATCTCCCGGCTCACCGGCGCGATCCGCGCGATGCGTGCCGCCCCGAGCATGGCGGACAGTCCGTACTCGCGGGTCAGGCCGGCACCACCGTGCGTCTGGATCGCCTGGTCGAGCGAGCCGATCGCCGCTTCCGCCGCGGCGTACTTGGCCATGTTCGCGGCTTCGGCAGCACCGAAATCGTCACCGTTGTCGTAGAGCACGGCGGCCTTCTGCATCATCAGTTTGGCGAGTTCGATCTCGATCTTGCGCTGCGCCAACGGATGCGCGATCCCCTGGTGCGCACCGATCGGAGCTTTCCAGACGGTGCGTTCCTTCGCGTACCGCACCGCCGAGTCGATCGCGAAGCGGCCCATTCCCACAGCCATCGCCGCACCCATGATGCGTTCGGGGTTCAGGCCCGCGAACAACTGCATCAGTGCCGCTTCCGGCTCGCCGACCAGTGCCGTCGACGGCAGCCGCACCTGGTCGAAGAACAGGCTGAACTGGTAGTCCGGCTCGATGATGTCCATCTCCATCGGGGTCTTGACGAACCCCGGGGTATCGGTCGGCACGATGAACAGTGCGGGCCGCAGTTTGCCGGTCTTGGCGTCCTCGGTGCGGGCGGCCACCAGCACCGCGTCGGCCTGGTCGACGCCCGAGATGTAGACCTTGCTGCCCGAGAGAATCCAGTCGTCCCCGTCGCGCGCCGCGACGGTGGTGATCTTGTGCGAGTTCGATCCGGCGTCGGCTTCGGTGATACCGAATGCCATGATCCTCGAGCCGTCGGCGAGACCCGGTAGCCACTCCTGCTTCTGGTCGTCGGTGCCGTACTTGGAGATGATCGTGCCGCAGATGGCGGGCGAAACCACGACCAGCAACAGACCGGCGCCCTTCGCCGACAGTTCTTCCTGCACGAGCGCCAACTCGTAGATCCCGGCACCGCCGCCGCCGTATTCCTCGGGAAGGTTGACGCCGAGGAACCCGAGCTTGGCCGCTTCGTTCCACAGTTCGGTGAGCGGCTCGTGCCGGCGCGACTTGGGCAGCACGTAGTCGACGTAGTTGTAACGCTCGGCGAGTGCGGCGACGGAGGCGCGCAGTTCCTTCTGTTCTTCGGTTTCGATGACGCTCATGAGATCTCTCCGGGGGTACGAGGGTCTTCGGATGGGGCTGAAACTGTGGATGTGGCTGGTTCTGTGGAGGTTTCGGACGGGTCGGTGGAGGGACGCGTGGGTGCGTCACCGGTCGTGACGACCGCGAGGACGGATCCCATCGCCACCTGGGTGCCGATGTCGACGTCCAGGACGGTGAGGGTTCCCGAGACGGGGGCAGTGACGGTGTGTTCCATCTTCATGGCTTCGAGCCAGAGCACCGGCTGTCCGGCGGTGACGGTGTCGCCCACGGCAGCGCCGAGCCGTATCACCGAGCCGGGCATCGGTGCCAGCAACGATCCGGTCGGCACCACCGCCGCAGCGTCGGTGAATCGCGGAATCGCGCGCAGGCAGACCGGGCCCAGCGACGAGTCGACGTGCACGACGTCGCCGTACCGCGCGACCTCGAACTCGCGACGGAGTCCGTCGATGTCGAGGACCACGCGGTGCGGGTCGTATGCGAGAACCCGGACGTCGTCGACGGCATCGGTCACGAGTCCGTCGCGACCGAACCGGTAGCGGATCTCGTGCTCGTCCCGGTCGCCCGCGTACGTCTTCACCTGGAACGACGACGCGAGATTACGCCACCCTCCGGGCAACGTCCTTGCGACGGTAGCAGATTCGCGATTGGCCGCTGCGTCGGCGAGGGCGGCGACGAGGGCCCCGACCCGTTCGGACCCGGCATCGGCCAGCGGCGCGGCGAGCACCGCCAGATCATGGGTATCGAAGAATGCGGTGTCGGTGTCTCCGGCGAGGAATGCGGGGTGCCTGAGCACGCGTACCAGGAGATCACGGTTCGTCCTCGGTCCGTGCAGCCGCGCATCGGCCACGGCGCGCGCGAGCATGCGTGCCGCGGCAGCCCGCGTCGGCGCCCAGGAGATCACTTTCGCGAGCATCGGGTCGTAGTGCACTCCGATATCGGAGCCGTCGACCACGCCCGCATCGACCCGAATCCCCGGTGTACGCAGCGGTGCGAACTCCTCGGTCGCGGCCGGCACGGCGAACCGGTGCAGCACGCCGGACTGGGGTTGCCAGTCGTGGGCGGGGTCCTCCGCGTAGAGACGGACCTCGATCGAATGACCCGAGGGCAGAGGCGGTTCGGGTGCGAGTTCCCCACAGGATGCGACATCGATCTGCAGCCCCACCAGATCCACACCGGTCGTGCATTCGGTGACCGGATGTTCGACTTGCAGGCGGGTGTTCATCTCGAGGAAGTGGAACTCTCCCGTATCGGATCCCCGTGCAGGACCGGACGCAAGGAACTCGACGGTTCCGGCACCTTCGTACCCGATCGCCGTGGCCGCGCGCCGGGCCGCGTCGAACAATGCGGCGCGCATGCCGTCGGTCGCCTCGACCAGCGGTGACGGGGCTTCTTCGACGACTTTCTGATGGCGTCGCTGCACCGAGCATTCGCGTTCGCCGAGCGTCCAGACCGTGCCGTGCCGGTCGGCGAGAATTTGCACTTCGATATGGCGGCCGTGTTCCAGATACCGTTCGCAGAACACTGTCGGGTCACCGAAGGCCGCGCCCGCCTCGCGACTCGCCGCGGCGAGTTGGGCGGGCAGTTCGTCGAGCGTACGCACGACACGCATGCCCCGTCCGCCGCCTCCCGACGAGGCTTTCACGAGCACCGGCAGGTCGTCCGTGGTGACCGCGCCGGGCTCGAGTTCGGGAAGGACCGGCACGCCGGCTGCGGCCATGATCTTCTTCGCCTCGATCTTCGAACCCATCCGGGCGATGGAGTCGGGCGACGGACCGACCCAGGTGAGACCAGCCTCGAGCACCTGTCTCGCGAATTCGGCGTTCTCGGACAGGAATCCGTACCCGGGATGCACAGCGTCTGCGCCTGCGGCGAGCGCGGCGGCGACGATCGCGTCACCGCGCAGATAGGTGTCGGACGGGCTCGCGCCGGGCAACCGGACCGCGACATCGGCTTCGTGGACGTGGGGGCTGTGTTCGTCCGCGTCGGAATAGACCGCCACCGTGCCGAGTCCCGCACGACGGCACGTCGCGAAGACTCTTCGGGCGATCTCTCCACGGTTGGCGACCAATACGGTCGTCACGGTGGCGCTGTGGGTCACGGTGTCCTCACATCCGGAAGACGCCGAAGTCACCGGCGCCCTCGATCGGTCCCGATGCGGCTGCGGACAGGCAGAATCCGACCACGTTGCGTGTGTCACGCGGGTCGATCACGCCGTCGTCGTAGAGCCTGCCGGAGAGGAACATCGGCAGCGACTCGGCCTCGATCTGGTTTTCCACGGCGGCACGCATCGCCTCGTCCGCGGCCTCGTCGACCGCTTGGCCGCGCGCCTCGGCAGCGGCGCGCCCGACGATCGAGATGACTCCCGCGAGCTGGGCACCGCCCATCACCGCGGATTTCGCACTGGGCCAGGCGAACAGGAAACGCGGATCGAAGGCGCGGCCGCACATCCCGTAGTGCCCGGCACCGTACGAGGCACCGATGAGGACAGAGATGTGGGGGACGCGAGAATTCGATACGGCATTGATCATCATCGAACCGTGTTTGATCATGCCGCGTTCCTCGTACTCGCGCCCCACCATGTATCCGGTCGTGTTGTGCAGGAACAACAACGGCGTGTTCGATCGGTTCGCGAGTTGGATGAACTGCGCAGCTTTCTGAGATTCCTCGTTGAACAGCACGCCCCGGGCGTTGGCGAGTATGCCGACGGGATACCCGTGAATTCGGGCCCAGCCCGTGACGAGTGACGATCCGTAGAGCGGTTTGAACTCGTCGAAGTCGGAATCGTCGACCACGCGGGCGATCACCTCACGGGGATCGAACGGTATCCGCAAGTCGTCGGGAACGATGCCGATCAGGTCCTCGGGGCTGTAGCGAGGTTCTGACACATCGGGTTTCGGGTCCGGTCCGAGGCGCACCCACTCGAGCCGCCGGACGATGTCCCGGCCCAGGCGGATGGCGTCCTCCTCGTCGACCGCCAGGTAGTCGGCCAGGCCGCTGACACGCGCATGCATCTCCGCGCCACCGAGTGTCTCGTCGTCGGATTCCTCGCCGGTAGCCATCTTCACCAGTGGGGGTCCGGCGAGGAAGACCTTGGATCGTTCCTTGATCATCACCACGTGGTCGGACATGCCCGGTACGTAGGCACCCCCGGCGGTGGAGTTGCCGAACACCAGCGCGATGGTCGGGATGCCCGCCGCGGACAGTCTCGTGAGGTCGCGGAACAACCGCCCGCCGGGGATGAAAACTTCCTTCTGAGTCGGCAGGTCCGCACCTCCCGACTCGACGAGGTTGATCATGGGAAGCCGGTTCTGGAGCGCGATATCGTTGGCGCGCAGTGTCTTCCGCAGAGTCCAGGGATTACTCGTGCCGCCACGGACGGTGGGATCGTTCGCCACTATCACGCACTGCACGCCGTGGACGACACCGATGCCGGTCACCGTACTGGCTCCGACGGGGAACTCGGTGCCCCAGGCAGCGAGCGGCGAGAGCTCGAGGAAGGGCGAGTCGGGGTCGAGCAACAGTTCGATGCGCTCACGCGGCAGCAGTTTGCCGCGCTCGTGGTGGCGACGCACGTACTTCTCCCCGCCCCCGCCGAGCGCCTTGGTGTGTTCGGCGTCGAGTTCGGCGAGTTTGTTCCGCATCGCCTCGGCCGCCGCACCGTACTGCGACGACGCGACGTCGAGAGTCGACGTCAGGATGCTCACGCTCCGTACCCCAGACGTTTCGCGGCGAGTTCGGTGAGGATCTCGGTGGTTCCTCCCCCGATTCCGAGGATGCGCATGTCGCGGTACTGGCGCTCGACTTCCGATTCGGCCATGTATCCGAGTCCGCCGAACAGTTGCACGGCCTGGTGCGCGACCCACTCCCCCGCCTCGACGGCGGTGTTCTTGGCGAAACACACCTCGGCGATGAGATCGGTGTCGCCGTCCACCGCGCGTTCGACGACGTGCCGTGAGTACACCCGCGCGACGTCGATCCGGCGGGCCATGTCGGCGAGCGTGCGCTGCACGGCTTGGCGGGTGATGAGCGCGCGGCCGAATGTCTCACGGTCTCGGCACCACGCGACGGTCAGGTCGAGGCAGCGCTGCGCACTCGCGTACGCCTGCACCGCCAGGCCGATGCGCTCGGATACGAAAGCCTTTGCGATCTGCATGAACCCGGAGTTTTCGGCACCGACGAGGTTGGTCACCGGAACCCGGGCATCGACGAACGACAACTCGGCGGTATCGGAGGCGCGCCAGCCCATCTTGTCGAGTTTGCGGGAGACGGTGAACCCCGGGGTGTCCTTCTCGATCACCAGGAGCGACACTCCACCGGCACCGGGACCACCGGTGCGAACGGCGGTGACGACGAAGTCGGCGCGGCATCCGGAGGTGATGTAGGTCTTCGCGCCGTTGACCACGAAATGGTCTCCGTCGCGCACCGCGGTCGTGGTCAGGTGCCCGACGTCGGATCCCCCGCCCGGTTCGGTGATGGCGAGCGAACCGATCATCTCGCCCGCGAGCGTGGGCCGCACCCAGCGATCGATCTGTTCCGGATCACCGGCGGCGATCAGATGTGGCAGCGCGATCCCGCACGTGAACAGGGACGAGAACGCACCGCCGGACGCACCGGCCTCGTGGAACGCTTCGCACACGGTGACGACATCGGCACCGTCACCACCGGACCCACCGACCGATTCCGGGAAACCGATCCCGAGCAAACCGACGTCGGCTGCCTTCTTGTGGAGATCGCGCGGAAGTTCGCCGTCGCGTTCCCAGTCGTCGAGGTTCGGCAGGATCTCGCGGCGCACGAACCCGGTCACGGTGTCGCGCAGCGACTTGCGCTCGTCGGTTGTCCAGATGCTCACGCCGCGTCCTCCAAGAGATCGAGTGGAATGTCCAGGTACCGGGAGCGCAGCCATTCGCCGAGTCCTTTGGCCTGGGGATCGAATCGTGCCTGGGATGCGACACCGCGTCCCAGGATGCCCGTCACGACGAAGTTGACCGCCCGCAGATTCGGCAGCACGTGGCGGGTCACGGCGAGCGGCGCTGTCTCGGGAAGCAGGGATTTGAAGGTGTCGACAGTGAGCGCGTGGACGAGCCAGCGATACGCGTCGTCGTCCCGTGCCCACACACCGACGTTGGCGTCGCCGCCCTTGTCTCCGCTGCGCGCGCCTACGACGGTGCCGAGGGGTGCGCGCCGTGTCGGTCCGGACGGAAGTGGCTCGGGCAGTGGGGGTTCGGGTACCGGGTCGAGTGTTGGCGCCTCGGCGACCCTGGGCACCTCGACGCGGGCGCCGTCCGCCGGGACGGCGATGTGCGGCACCTGCGCGGCATCGACGAATCCTGCCGTGTACACGCCGTACGCGCTGCCCTGCGCCGGCGGCGAAGTGAGATGGAAGCCCGGGTACCCGGACAGCCCGAATTCCACGGCCGTCGAGGTGAATTGGCGTCCGGCCACAGCGGGGTCCGGATCCCGGACGACGCATCGGAGCAGTGCGCTGGCCGCTTCCTCGGTGTCGGCGTCGGGATGGTCGGTGCGCGCGAGCGTCCATTCGAGTTCGGCCGGCCGCGCGGGGAGGTTCGCTTCGATCTGGCGGCGCACGAGCGCCGCCTTCGCCTCGATGTCGAGCCCGGTGAGCACGAATTCCGCGGTGTTGCGGAAGCCCCCGAGCGCGTTCAGGCAGACCTTGAGCGTGGGCGGTGGTGCCTCGCCCCGTACGCCGGAGATGCGTACCCGGTCGGGTCCGCTGTCCGCGAGGATCGCGGTGTCGAGTCGGGCGGTCACGTCGGGACCGAGATAGCGGGGTCCGCCGATCTCGTAGAGCAGCTGCGCGGTGACCGTACCCACCGTGACGGCGCCGCCGGTGCCGGGATGTTTCGTGACGGTCGACGAACCGTCGGCTTCGATCTCGGCGATCGGGAAGCCCGGACGCGCGAGGTCGTCGAGTTCGGTGAAGAACGCGTAGTTGCCACCGGTGGCCTGGGCGCCGCATTCGATGACGTGTCCCGCCACGACCGCGCCGGCAAGTGCGTCGAAGTTGTGTGCGTCCCAGCCGAAGTGGGCCGCCGCGGGCCCGACGGTGAGGGACGCGTCGGTCACGCGCCCGGTGACGACGATGTCAGCACCCGAACGAAGGCACCCGACGATGCCCCACGCGCCGAGATAGGCGTTGGCCGTCATCGGCCGAGGATCACCCGTGAGGCCGAGTTCGTCGATGCGCGGAAGCAGGTCATCGCCTTCCACGTGTGCTACGCGGACGTCGAGACCGAGCCGTTCGGCAAGCTCACGCACCGCGGTCGCCAACCCGGCCGGGTTGAGTCCGCCGGCATTCGTCACGATCCGGACGCCCTTGTCGAGCGCGAGACCCATGCATTCCTCGAGCTGGCGCAGGAACGTCTTCGCGTATCCGAGTTCGGGATCCTTCATCCGGTCGCGGCCGAGGATGAGCATGGTCAGCTCGGCGAGGTAATCGCCGGTGAGGTAGTCGAGTTCGCCGCCCTCGAGCATCTCGCGCATCGCGGACAGCCTGTCCCCGTAGAAGCCGGAGCAGTTGCCGATGCGCACCGAGGTCACGACACCGCCCCGCCGGGCGCACGCCCCGTCCCGGGCGGCCCGGCGAACGCCTGGGCGAAGTCGAGCCAGGCGTCGGCGTCGGCGCCGGTGGCGACGAGCGCGGTGTCGGCGCGGTGCACCCGTTGCGTGACGAGCATGCAGAAGTCGAGTGCCGGTCCGGTGACGGTCTGACGCGCGTCGTCGGGTCCCCAGGTCCATTCGCTCCCGTCGGGTGCGGTGAGAGCGACACGGAAGGGCTCGGCGGGCGGCGTCTCGTCACGGATGATGTACGCGAAGTCGCGAGTGCGGACACCGAGGTGAGCAATGTGCCGTAGCCGGGTGGTGGGCGTTCGTACGACCCCGAGGGTGTCGGCGACATCGCCGCCGTGAGCCCATGTCTCCATCAGCCGTGCCGTCGCCATCGACGCAGCCGACATCGGCGGCCCGTACCAGAGGATCTTCGTGCCCTGCGGAACGTCGGCGAGAGAGAGCGTGAGTTCGTGGCGCGCCGCTCGCCAGTCACCGAGCAGGTCGGCCGGCGGGAGTTGTGCCAGTTCCGCGGCTCCGGAGTCGACGAAACCGAGCGGGTCGGCGAACGCTTCGGCGACTGCGGCTCGGAAGGCGTCGGGATCACGGATGGCGGTGAGGGCAGCGCGATCGGTCCACAGCAGGTGGCCGATCTGGTGCGCGATCGTCCAGCCCTGCGCGGGTGTGGCGTCGGCCCACCGATCGGCGGGCAGGTCGGCGACGAGATCGTCCAGTGCGTCCCCCTCGGCCCGGAGGTCGTCGAGCAGGGCGTGCAGGTCCGCAGCGCGATTGTGCAACTCCACCATGCGACAAGGGTCACACGTGCGCGCGCAAGAATCAAGCAGTCATGCTTGTTTTCAGTCGCGCGGGTGTCCGCACGGTCGGCGAGACTGGGCCACGACATGACAGGGCGCACGACAACGACGACTGCGGAGGACGGATGGCCGACAAGGATCAGGGGGGCACCGCGCTGCCCGTCGTGGCGGTGCTGGGGGCCGTGCTGTCGATGCAGTTCGGGGCCGCTTTTGCGACGACCCTGTTCGATCAGGCGGGTGCGGCGGGCACGGTCACCGTGCGACTGCTCTTCGCCGCACTGGTGTTGTGTGCGATCGCGCGCCCCCCGGTCCACCGGTGGACCCGCGTCGAGTGGCAGGGAGTGCTCGCACTCGGAGCGAGCCTCGCGGTGATGAACACGTTCTTCTACGCAGCCCTCACGCGACTGCCCCTGGCCACCACGGTCACGATCGAATTCCTCGGGCCGCTCACCGTCGCGGCCGTGCTGTCGCGGCGGGTCCGAGACGGCGTGTGGGTGCTGCTCGCACTCGCCGGGATCCTGTGTCTCGGCGCGGCCCACGGCGACGGGCTTGCTGCGGGTCTCGATCCGGTGGGCGTCGCGCTGGCGCTCGTCGCGGCGGCCGCATGGGCGGGATACATCGTCGCCGGGTCGCACGTCGCGACGTCACTTGCCGGCTCGTCACTTTCCGGCACCGCGGGCCTCGCTGGTGCAACGGCGATCGCAGCAGTGGCGGTGTTGCCACTCGGCATCTTCTCCGCCGGAACCCAGATGCTCTCCCCGACGTTCCTCGCGGCCGGTTTCGCCGTGGCACTGCTGTCGTCGGTGATCCCGTACAGCCTCGAAATCCGCGCTCTGCGGGACCTGTCCAAGAACGTCTTCTCGATCCTGATCGCACTCGAACCCGCAGCCGCCGCCCTCGCCGGCGTGATCGTGCTCGGCCAGTTCCTCGACCCCCTCTCCGCCGCGGGCATCGCGCTCGTCGTGGCCGCCGGGATCGGAGCGTTGCGCAATTCGCGGCCCCGGGCCGCCGTGACACCACTCGCGGAGGTCACCGACCGCGAGTGATCAACCGGACCAGTTCGCCTGCCGGTCCGGTGAGGACACGCGGCGGCCGCCACACCGCGCGCAGCACCCGGGAGAGGTCGAGCCCGTCGACGTCCACCGCACGCAATCGCCCGGAGTCGAGGTACTCGGACACCGCGAGCGTGCTGAGAACCGCGGGACCCACGCCACCGAGCACGCTCGTCCGTACGGCGGCGCTGCTCCCGAGTTCGAGCAGGGGAGGCGGGCGGTCGTATTCCTCGAGCGCCAGGTCGAGCGTGCGACGGGTACCCGATCCGACTTCCCGCACGACCAGCGGAGTGGCAGCCAACTCCGCGACGGTCAGCGGGCGGCGTCTGCGCGCCCACGGGTGGCCCGGTGCCACGACCACCACGAGCCGATCCCGAGCCACCGGCGTGCTGTAGAGCCCTTGGGGCACCGACGGCCCCTCGACGAAGCCCACATCGCACTCACCCGCGGCCGCTGCGTCACACACCTGCATCGAGTTGTGCACCTGCAACTGGATCTGCACGTCGCTGCGGACCGCCCGGAACTCTCCGAGCCAGCGCGGGATCAGGTGCTCGGCCACCGTCATCGACGCGGCGACAACGAGTTCGGGAGGAGCGTCGACACGCAACGCGGCAGCGGCGTCGAGCATGCGAGCGGTGTCGGCGAGCACCTCCCGTGCCCAGTGCGCGACGACCGTGCCCTCCGGAGTGAGCGCCGATCCCGTGCGCCCGCGGCGGACGAGCACGGCGCCGAGTTGCTTCTCGAGCCGTCGCAACATGCGGGTCGCATTGGGCTGGGCGATGCCGGCCCTCCGCGCGGCCGCACCCAGTCCCCCGTGGTCGTCGATACCGACGAGCAGGTCCAATGCTGCCAGGTCCGGCCAATCCTTCATGCGAATACGATATGCCGCTGCGGCGATCCATATCGGTTCGATATGACGACATGCCGGATCGGCGGCTAGCCGGAGGGCGCCGGTCGCGCCAGGCTGGAGACATGGTTGCCGTCACCGCTGCGCTCCGCCCCGAGCCGCTGCTCGCGCGCATGCGTCCTGCCGTTCCCGGCCTGCTCGTAGCCGCAGCAGGCGCAGCGGTCGCATTGGCCGCCGCCAACCTGTTCTCCGGCGCCAGTCCGCTGCTCATCGCAATCGTGCTCGGAGTCGTCGTGGCCAACGCTGCACCGCGCCTGGCTGTGCTCGAACCGGGTCTGACGCTGGCGTCGAAACGGCTCCTTCGAATCGGTGTCGCGCTGCTCGGACTGCAACTGGCGATATCGGATGTCGTCGGACTCGGCTGGGGCGCGATGGGTGTCGCCGCCGCAGTGGTCACCGCAGGGATCGGCGGTGCACTGTTGTTCGGGAAGTGGCTCGGCGTGGGATGGTCCGAGCGGATGCTCATCGCGTGCGGGTTCTCGATCTGTGGTGCCGCCGCGGCCGCCGCAGTGGACGGCGTGATCGATGCTCGCAAACGAGAACTCGTCACGACCGTCGCACTCGTCGTCGTGTTCGGTACCGCGATGATCCCGATCCTTCCCACCCTGTCGGGTGCCCTGGGACTCGACTCGACCGAAGCCGGCATGTGGGCGGGCGCAGCGATTCACGAGGTTGCGCAGGTGGTGGCAGCGGGATCCGCCCTCGACGCCACGACGGCAGCCGCCGGCGGTGCGCTCGCCGTCGCGGTCACCGTCAAGCTCGCGCGAGTCGCGCTGCTGGCCCCGGTGGTCGCCGTCGTCGGCGCGGTGGCACGGCGCAGCGGGAACGCACGCCGTGACGAACACACTCCTCCGCTCGTACCCGCATTTCTCGTGGCGTTTCTCGTCCTCGTCGCCGTGCGCGCGACCGGCGTGATCGGGCCGCAGGCACTCGAGGTCGCCCACTGGGTTCAGGTCGCCCTGCTCACCGTCGCGATGTTCGCGCTGGGAACGGGCGTGCGCCGCGACGTCATCCGCGGACTGGGATGGCGCCCGCTGGTGCTGGCCACCGCAGCGACGATGTGGGTCGCAGCGATCGCACTGGCCGGCGTCCTCGTGATCGCCTGAGCGCGGAAACTTTTGCGTCGCTGCCGGGTTACATGTCCGCTCGTTCGCGGCGATGCACGGCGGCCGAGGAGGGCAGGGCCGCTGATGCCAGCAGGGCGAGCTTGTCTGCGTCCGCACTACCGGCGTCGGCATGGAAGACGACGAGGTGGAGGTGTTCGGCACCGTCGATGCCGCGCCTCTCACGATTGAGGGTCATGTCGCCGACCTGGGGATGATCGAATCGCATGGGTGATCCGAACTGTCCCTTCACGTCGTGCCGCGCCCAGAGTTCGCGGAACCGGGGACTCGCGAGTGCCAGTTCGCCGGCAAGTTCGATGAACCGCGCGTCGTCGACGTCGGTGCCCACCGACTGCCGTAGATTCCCGATCAGACACTGCGTCGAGTTCTGCCAATCGGGATAGAGCGCCTGCTCGGCGGGGTCCAGGAACATGTCCCTGAGCTGATTGCCTCCCACGGTGAATCGGGGAGACAGCGCCACCGCCAACGGGTTCGAGGCGAGGATGTCGAAATACCGTCCCTCGATGTAGGCAGGCTGCTCCAGAGACTCCAAGAGTTTCAGGGCGCCGGACGGCACGATCTCCTTGGGGACCCTCCGCCTGCTCTGCCGGGGCTTCTCCGCCACGAGCGTCATGAGGTAGGCGAGGTGATCGTCGTCGAGACGCAGCACGCGGGCGATCGACTCGAGGACCTGGGTCGACGGATTACGGTCGCGGCCACGCTCGAGGCGCAGGTAGTAGTCGGCACTGATCCCGGCGAGCATCGCGACCTCCTCTCGCCGGAGACCCGGTACCCGCCGCACTCCGACGTCGGGAATGCCCGCTTGCTGCGGTGTCACGAGTCCGCGACGTGCACGGAGGTATTCACCCAAGGTGTTGGGCCGGTTCGTCATGAATCCAAAGTAGAGCCTCCGGGGCGACGGAGAGGGGTCCTGCCACTACCCGGGACCGCTAGGGCACTGCCCCCGACGCGCGGCCGCCCCTAGCGTCCTTCACAGCCCCTTTCCAGGTGCTGCGCCGAAGAGGAGAAACACATGACCGTCACACTGATCACCGGAGCCAACAAGGGCATCGGGTTCGAGACCGCCGCGCAACTGACACGCCTCGGGCATACCGTCTATATCGGGGCACGCAATGCCGAGCGTGGTGAGAAGGCTGCCGCCGAAGTAGGTGCGCGGTTCGTGCAACTCGACGTGACCGACGATGCGTCGGTGGCCGCGGCGGCAGCCACCATCGACTCGGCCGAGGGTCGCCTGGACGTGCTCGTGCACAATGCCGGCATCTCCGGTGACGGAATCGTCGACGGTCCCACTGCATTACGCCTATTCGACACCAATGCCGTCGGTATCGTCCGGGTCACCGAGGCGTCACTCCCCTTGCTCCGGAAGTCGGAGAATCCGGTCGTCGTCACGGTGTCCAGCAGCGCCGGTTCGTTCTGGGCGGTGAACAATCCGGAACGGCCGGAGTTCGCGCTGCCTGCCACGCTCTATTCGGCGTCCAAGTCGGCCGCGACCATGCTCATGGTTCAGTACGCGAAAGCCGAGCCCGGCATCAAGTTCAACGCGCTCGAACCCGGTTTCACCGACACCGACATGACTGCCGCCCTGGGCATGTCCGGTGGTCGTTCCGTCGAGGAAAGCGCCCGGACGGTCGTGCGTCTGGCGACGATCGGCACCGACGGACCCACGGGGACACTCCAGGACGAGACGGGCGTACTCGCCTGGTAGACAGGCGGCCTGGAGACGCGACGGCGCACGGTCGAGGCCGAGCGCTCACGCGGATCCGGAGACAGCGATGAGTACCGCCGCCGTGATCGCGAGCACCAGGACGCTCGCCGCGACCAGGATGTTGCGCCACCAGAAATAGTCCACCTCCCCCGCGACGAAATCTCGCACGCGGGCACGGTGACGGAACCTGGCCGAGAGCAAGACGATCACGGCGGGCAGGAGACACAACAGGCCCACGGCCGCGACGACCGGACCCGGCCCCGGAGCGAACCGCATGAACAGCAGCACGACGGCGCCGAGGACGGCCCCGGTGCGCATCCAGGCGAGGCTCGTACGTTCGGGCTGGAGTCCGGGGTCGTCGTGCCTCATGCGGAGGTCACACCGCTATCGCGACGGCGAGCCCGATGCCGGCCGTCGCGAGCAGAGCGGCGAGCAGGAAGGACGCCCACGGCAGCGGGAGCGGGCGTTGGGTGCGCATTGCTTGCTCGACACTGAGCCAGCGGGCCACCGCCACAATTACGAGAATTGCGGAGCAGACCAGCAGCGCACAGGCGAACGCGGTGCGAAGGGCGGAGCCGATGACGTCACCGGCAAAGGCCTCGAGCCCCACTGCGGCGGCGATCAGGCCCAGCGCCGTCCGTATCCACGCGAGGAAGGTGCGCTCGTTGGCGAGTGTGAATCGCGGGTCGGGGTCGGTGCCGACTCGCAGTGCCTTCGGGCGCCAACGCTGCTCTCCGGACGGGTCCACGAGTGGGACCCTATCCCGCCGGCCGGTCCGGCGGGCCGGGTCAGCCGACGACGAGATCGGTACCGCGGGCCTCGACGGGCTGCGCCTTCAGCGGGCGCTTGGCGGGACCCTGCACCACCGACCCGTCGAGAGCGAACTTGCTGCCGTGGCATGCGCACACGATCGTGTCGCCCTCGACGGAGGTGATGTTGCAGCCCTGGTGCGTGCACAGGGCGAGGAACGCACAGAAGTCGCCTTCGACGGGCTGCGTGAGGACCAGTCGTCTGCCCTCGAGAAGCACTCCGCCGCCGACCGGGACATCCGCGACCGCGGCAACCACTTCGGCGTCGGGGCCGGGTCGCGCCGTCGTCGTCGGGGTCTGTGCCTGCGGAGCGTCGCCTGCGGAATCGGTGGACGCACCACACGCCGCGAGGGCGGCGACGGCCGCTGCCGCTCCGGCTCCGCCGAGCAGTGTGCGCCGGGGCAGGGAGGTCCGGTCGGAAGATTCGAGGCTCATGCACGTGTCCGTTTCGTTTGCTGTTTCTGCTCCCGCCGACCCTATCCGGGAACGCGAACGGGGGCCGCGACCTGAGTCACGGCCCCCGCGCCACGGAAATGTTCGATGCACCACCGCACCGTCCGCGTGACTAGTGCATCACGACCGGCACGCCTGTGCCCTCGGGCTTCTCGGCCCGTTTCCGGGGTAGGAACGCCGCCGGGATCAGCGCGAAGAGCATGACGATCGTCGCGATGAGGAAGGTGAACCCGAACGCCTCGGCCAGCGAACTCAGCACCGACTGCTGCATCTCGGGCGGAAGCTGCGCGAGCATCTCGGCGTCCGGCTGACCGGACGAGCCCTCGGGCGCACCCGCCGGCGCGATGATCCGGCTGGTGAGGATCACCGACATGGCCGCGGTGCCGATGGATCCGGCGGCCTGCTGGACGATGTTCATCAGTGTCGAGCCACGCGCGATGCTCTTGTCGGTGAGCGTCTGCAGGGCGGCGGTCATGGTGGGCATCATCGTGCAGCCCATACCCATGCCCATCACGAACAGCGCGCCGAGGAGTAGCGGGTAACCGGTGTCCACACCGACCTGCGTGAACACGCTCATCCCGACGGCGATGAGAGCCAGGCCGGTGAGCACGATCTTCCCCGGCCCGATGCGGTCGACCAACTGTCCCGCGATGGGCATGGTGAGCATCGCACCGATGCCCTGCGGTGCGAGCAGGAGCCCGGCCGCGAGAGTGTTCTCACCGCGCACCTGGAGGAAGTAGCTCGGGAAAAGCAGTCCGGCACCGAAGAACCCGATGGCGAACACCGACATCGTCAGGACGGCGAACGTCAGCTGACGGTTGCGGAACAGCGTCAGATCGATCAGCGGGTGATCGGTGCGCAGTGCGTGGACGACGAACGCAGCGATGAGCGCGAGACCCACGAATCCGCTGACCAGCACCCGCGCGGAGACGACGGTGCCGGTTTCCGGGATGGAAGAGACGCCGAAGAGGAACAGCGCAAGCCCCGGTGAGAGCAAGAGCATTCCCTTGAAGTCGAACGACTCCGACGCCTTCGGTGCGTCCTTGGGGAGCACGACCACAGCCACGATCAGCGCGACGATCCCGATCGGCAGGTTGATGAGGAAGATCCAGTGCCAGGTCGCGACATCGATGAGCCAGCCGCCGAGGATCGGGCCACCGATGGGACCGAGCAGCATCGGGATTCCGAGCACCGCCATGACGCGGCCCACTCGGTGCGGGCCGGCCGCGCGCGTCATGATCGTCATACCGAGCGGCATGAGCATGCCGCCGCCGAAGCCCTGGACGACGCGGAAGGCGATCAGCGACGTCACGTCCCACGCGACGCTGCACAGCACCGAACCCGCGACGAAGAGGACGAGCGCGGTCAGGTAGAGCCGCTTGGTCCCGAACCGGTCCGCGGCCCAGCCCGTGAGCGGAATCACGCTGGCGAGTGCCAGGGTGTAGGCCGTCATGGTCCATGCGACGGTCGCGTAGGTGGACTGGAACTCCGACATGAACGTCGGCAGTGCCACCGAGACCACCGTGACGTCGAGAATCGACATGATGGCGCCGAGCACGACGACCGAGGCGATCTTCAGTACGGCGGCGTCGAGCTTGTCACTGGGTTGAGCTGGGGATTTGTCGGGCGGCGCAGTCATGCGGTTACTCCAGGGTCGGCGCAGGCGAGCACCCACGCGGTAGGAAACGAACGTCGCGCGAGGATCCGGTCACCAGAACGGAAGTCGGCATCGATGGCGACCGCGAAACGCCGGATGATCTTAACGACCCCGTCCCCCGTGCCCCAACCGATTTACCGGCGGACCGCCCCGATGAGCGGCAGTCGCCGCCGGCGGCGCCCGAGTTCGACGAGCGCTTTGCGGTCGGTGATCTTCACTCGCGGACGGCCCTGAGCGATACCCGCCTTGCGTTCGGCGGCGTCGATCGCCCGCCACCCGTCGAGGTCGACACGGTCGGGTCGCCGCTCGGCGAGCAACTTGTGCAGGGCCCGGCGATCACCCCGCGGTTCCCGCAGTGCGCCGGAGTCGAAATCGGCCAGCAGGGCGGCCACCGTTTCGCGGGCACACCCCTTGTTGGTGCCGATGACGCCGCTCGGTCCCCGCTTGATCCACCCGGCGACGTACACGCCGGTCTCGACACGCCCCTCCGTGTGGGGGACGACTCCGCGGACCTCGTCGAAGGGAACTCCGGGGATCGAAACACCCCGGTATCCGATCGACCGGAGCACGAGGGTCGCCGGGAGGTCGTCGAGATCGCCGGTCGGCCGGACCGCGACCACCCCACCTGTGGTGTCGAGTTCGGTGCGCGCGACCCGCACACCCGTGACGTGCTCGTCGCCGAGCAGTTCGTGGGGAGCGGCGAAGAACCGGAACACGATGCGCCGGTTGCCGGGCCGGAGCGGACGTTGCGCGTACTCCCGGGCGAGACGCACCTTCGACGCCACCACGGGATCTTCCTCGGCGGCACGGGCACTCACCGGATCGAGGTCGAGATCCGCCTCGTCGATGACGACGTCGACCCCGTGGAGATCGGCAAATGCGACGAATTCGGGGTTGCTGTATGCCGCCTGGGCAGGGCCACGCCGTCCGAGCAACACGACTTCACGGATGTTGCTGTTGCGCAACGCGTCCAAAGCGTGGTCGGCGATGTCGGTGCGAGCGAGTTCTTCCACGTCCATGGTGAGGATGCGGGCGACGTCGAGTGCGACATTGCCGTTTCCGACGATCACGGCGCGCTCCCCGGACAGGTCGAACGTGCGGTCCGCGAAATCGGGGTGCCCGTTGTACCAGGCGACGAACTCGGTGGCGGCGTGGCTTCCGGGGAGGTCCTCGCCCGCGATTCCGAGGCGGCGGTCCGCCGATGCCCCCACCGCATAGACGACCGCGTGGTGATGGTCGAGGAGTTCGTCATGCGTCAGATCGCGGCCGATCTCCGTATCGAGGTGGAGCGCGAACGCGTCGCGGCGGAAAGACCATTCGAACGAATCGGTGACGCTCTTCGTGCCGGGATGATCCGGAGCGACGCCGGCGCGCACCAGCCCGAAGGGGGTCGGCAGGCGATCGAACATCTCGACCTCGACGTCGGAACGCTCGAGCAGCGACTGCGCGGCGTAACAGGCGGCGGGACCCGCACCGACGACGGCGACGCGCAAGGTGCCCCGCCCGCGGGGCGGAGCCTGGGTGGGCGTAAGCGGAAGCCACCCGTCGGGCGACCGATGGTTCCGGTAGTACTCGGCGTTCATATCGGCGAAGCGTGCCTGCGACGGCGCGAGTTGGTCGCTCGGGAGGATCGCCTCGACTGGGCAGGCGTCAGCGCACGCACCGCAGTCGATGCAGACCTCCGGATCGATGTGGAGCATCTCGGCGCTCGCGAACCCGGGTTCGTCGGGCGAGGGATGGATGCAGTTCACCGGGCAGACCGCGACACAACTCGCGTCGTTGCAGCATGTCTGGGTGATCACGTAGGCCATGACGATGTCCTCGAAAAGGCGGGGGCGGCACGACCGCCAAGTTCATGTAACAGACCGTAACACTAATAGGACTGTAGTCGGCGCCACACCTGGTTCGCAAGACGCGCTGCGAGCCCCGCGACCACCTGCGAGAATCGCACGATCGGATATCCGACACAGGGGGACTACGCAGTGGCGACAGCAACATCCACGGACGACACGCCATGGGCCCGACCACTCGGGGCGCTCCCCGCCGAGGCCGACCCGTTCCACACCGTCCGCACCGTCCGCACCGGTGACGTCGACACCTCGCAACGCCTACGACTCGACGGGGTCGCGCGGTACCTCCAGGACATCGGCACGGACAATCTCGAAGCGGTCGATGCCACAGCCACCGATCCACTGTGGATCGTCCGGCGCACCGTGATCGACGTGCACCGTCCCGCCCGGTTGTCCCAGCACCTCCGCCTCAGCCGGTGGTGCGATGCGCTCTCCACCCGGTGGGCGAACGTGCGCGTGCGACTCGAGGACCCCAACCGCGACGACATCGGTCCTTTCATCGAAACGTCGGCCTTCTGGATCGACATCGGTCCCACGACCGGTGCTCCCACCCGTATCAGCGACGCCCTGTTCGACCACATGTCCCGTTACGCGCACGACACCCGGCTCAAATGGCGCGCGTGGCTGCCGGCGGCACCGACCGGAGCGGCCACCGAAACCCGCGAGTTCCCGCTTCGGGTAACTGATTTCGACCCGTTCGGACACGTGAACAATGCCGTTTACTGGCACGGGGTCGAAGAATTGCTGGCCTTGCGCCCCCACCTGCAGGCCTCCCCCTACCGCGCGATCATCGAGCATCTGCGGCCCATCGAAACCGGCGAGACCCTCGTCCTGCATGCCGTCGACGACGTGGACGGCCTCATCCTGTGGTTCACGGTGGACGAGCGCGCCCGCGCGGTCGCCCGGGTCGTGCACCTCTGACGCCCTACGGTGAACCCATGACCCGCACTCTGATCTTGCTGCGACACGGCAAGTCCGCGTACCCGGACGACGTGGACGACCACGAGCGTCCCCTGTCGCCGCGCGGACGCCGCGAGGCCGGACTCGCAGGACGGTGGATCAGAGCTTCCGCGCCCCCGATCGATGCGGTGCTGTGCTCGTCGGCCACCCGTACCCGCAGAACACTGACCGAAGCCGGTATCGACGCGCCGGTCGACTACCGGGACAGCCTGTACCTCACCAGCCCTGCCGCACTCGTCGACGAGATCCGGTCGGTCCCGAAGGACGTCCGGACGTTGCTCGTCGTCGGGCACGAGCCGACCCTGTCGGCGACGGTGCTGGATCTGATCAGCGACCACGGCACGGACGCGGCGCAGCAGGTCGCCGAAAAGTTCCCCACATCGGCGGTCGCCGTCCTCACCGTCCGTGGCCGCTGGAGCGAACTCGAAAGGGGCCGGGCCGAACTCGTCGACTTCCACATCCCCCGATAGTCCCCCGCACGATCAGGTCACGGACGACGAAGAGGTCCCGCCCCCGAAGAGATAGGGGCGGGACCTCTGTCGTTCTGCAGCACCACTGTCCTAGGGCATCGCTGCCCTAGACCACCGGGCTACCGGTAATCGTTGGAGTAACCGTAGTCGTCCAGCGGAACCGCGGCACCGGTGTTCTGGCCGAAGCCGTCCGGGGAGTAGTACTGGTCGTCGTACGCCGGGATGGCGTAGGCGGCCGCACGTGCCTCCTCGGTGGGCTGAACCTGGATGTTCCGGTACTTGTTGATGCCTGTACCGGCCGGGATCAGCTTGCCGATGATCACGTTCTCCTTGAGACCGATCAGCTTGTCCGAGCGGCAGTTGATCGCCGCGTCGGTGAGCACACGAGTGGTCTCCTGGAAGGACGCTGCCGACAACCACGAATCGGTCGCCAGCGACGCCTTCGTGATGCCCATGAGGACCGGACGGCCGGCAGCCGGCTCGCCGCCTTCCTGAACCACACGACGGTTCGCAGCCTCGAACTCGCTGCGCTCGACGAGCGAACCGGGCAGGAACTCCGTTGCGCCCGAGTCGATGATCGTCACGCGACGCAGCATCTGGCGCACGATGACCTCGATGTGCTTGTCGTGGATCGACACACCCTGGCTCCGGTACACCTCCTGGACCTCGTGGACCAGGTGAACCTGGACCTGACGGGGACCCATCACGCGCAGCACCTCGTGCGGATCGGCAGCACCTTCGAGAAGCTGCTGGCCGACTTCCACGTGGTCGCCGTCCGCGAGGACGCCTTCCGTGCCGTTGGCCTTGCGGATGACGTGCAGACGCTGACGCTTGGACAGCTTGTCGTACACGACCTCCTCGCCACCGTCGTCGGGGATGATCGTGATCTTGTAGAAACGATCGTCGTCCTCGAGGCGGATACGGCCGGACACATCGGCGATCGGGGCCTTGCCCTTGGGGACACGGGCCTCGAACAGCTCCTGCACGCGGGGCAGACCGCCGGTGATGTCCTCACCGACGCCACCCTGGTGGAAGGTACGCATGGTCAGCTGCGTACCGGGCTCACCGATCGACTGTGCGGCGACGATACCGACGGCCTCGCCGATGTCGACGAGCTTGCCGGTCGCCATCGAGCGGCCGTAGCAGGTGGCACACACGCCGGTTCCGGTGTCGCAGGTCAGGACCGAACGGACCTTGACCTTGCGGATACCGGCCTCGAGCAGTGCCTCGATCGCGGGGTCACCGAGATCGGAACCACGCTCGACGACGACGTTGCCGTCCTTGTCGACCGCATCGGTGGCGAGCGTACGGGCGTACGTGCTCGTCTCGATGTGGGCGTCGCGGACCAGCTTGCCGGTCTCGTTGCCCTCGGCGTCGCGCTCCGGCTCGGCGATGACCATCTCGATGCCACGCGGCGTACCGCAGTCGACCTCGCGGACGATGACGTCCTGCGACACGTCCACCAGACGACGGGTCAGGTAACCCGAGTCGGCGGTACGCAGAGCGGTATCGGCAAGACCCTTACGCGCACCGTGCGTGTTGATGAAGTACTCGGCGACGGTCAGGCCCTCACGGAACGAGGACTTGATCGGGCGAGGAATGAACTCGCCCTTCGGGTTCGTCACCAGGCCCTTCATACCCGCCAGCGAGCGGATCTGGGTCATGTTGCCCGCAGCACCCGACTTGACGATCGTGGGGATCGGGTTGTCGTCCGGGTAGTGCGCCTCCATGGCCTGACCGACCTCTTCGGTCGCTTCCTGCCACAGCTTGACGAGCGAATCGCGACGCTCGTCCTCGGAGAGCTTTCCTCGGTCGTACTGCCGCTGGATCGCGTCTGCCTGGCCCTCGTAACGCTCGAGGATGTCCTTCTTCTCCGGCGGAACGAGCACGTCCGCCATCGAGATGGTCACGCCCGAACGAGTGGCCCAGTAGAAGCCCGCGTCCTTGAGCTTGTCGACGGTCTGCGCGACGACGATCATCGGGTAGCGCTCGGCGAGATCGTTGATGATCGCGGCCTGACGCTTCTTCGGCATGATGTCGTTGACGAAGCCGTAGTTGACCGGCAGGAGCTCGTTGAACAGGACACGACCGAGGGTCGTCTCCGCCGTCCACGCCTGGCCGTACTTCCAGCCCTCGGGGAACAGCTCGTTCTCGAGGTCACGCGGCGGACGCTGATGCGTGAGCCGCACCTTGATCGGAGCCTGAACCGAGAGCACGCCGCGGTCGACAGCCATCTGCGCCTCGGCCGGGGACGAGTACACGCCCTGCTCGGCCTGATCGCCGGTGGACGGCTGGTACGCACCCGGAGCGTCCTCACGCAGACGGGTCAGGTGGTACAGACCGGTCACCATGTCCAGACGCGGCATGGCGAGCGGACGACCCGAAGCCGGCGACAGGATGTTGTTCGAGGACAGCATCAGGATGCGGGCCTCGGCCTGCGCCTCCGCGGACAGCGGAAGGTGCACGGCCATCTGGTCACCGTCGAAGTCGGCGTTGAATGCCTCACACACCAGCGGGTGGAGCTGAATGGCCTTGCCCTCGACGAGCTGCGGCTCGAACGCCTGGATGCCCAGACGGTGCAGCGTGGGAGCACGGTTCAGCAGAACCGGATGCTCGCTGATGACCTCTTCGAGGACATCCCACACCTGAGCGCGCTGACGCTCGACCATGCGCTTGGCAGACTTGATGTTCTGCGCGTGGTTGAGATCGACGAGGCGCTTCATGACGAACGGCTTGAACAGCTCGAGCGCCATCAGCTTCGGCAGACCACACTGGTGCAGCTTCAGCTGGGGACCGACGACGATGACCGAACGGCCCGAGTAGTCGACGCGCTTACCGAGCAGGTTCTGACGGAAGCGGCCCTGCTTGCCCTTGAGCAGATCGGACAGCGACTTGAGCGGGCGGTTGCCCGGACCCGTGACGGGCCGGCCACGACGACCGTTGTCGAACAACGCGTCGACGGACTCCTGCAGCATCCGCTTCTCGTTGTTGACGATGATCTCGGGTGCACCGAGGTCGATCAGTCGCTTGAGGCGGTTGTTGCGGTTGATGACACGGCGGTACAGATCGTTGAGGTCGGACGTCGCGAAACGGCCACCGTCGAGCTGAACCATCGGACGTAGCTCCGGCGGGATCACCGGAACGGCGTCGAGCACCATGCCCATGGGCGAGTTGCCGGACTGCTGGAACGCCGCGACGACCTTCAGTCGCTTGAGCGCACGCAGCTTCTTCTGGCCCTTGCCGCTGCGGATGGTCTCGCGCAGCGACTCGGCCTCGGCGTCGATGTCGAAGTTCTCGATGAGCTTCTGGATCGCCTCGGCGCCCATGGCACCGGTGAAGTACTCCCCGTAGCGGTCCTGCAGCTCGCGGTAGAGCATCTCGTCGACGATGAGATCCTTCGGCTTCAGCTTCGTGAAGGTGCTCCAGATCTCGTCCAGACGATCGAGTTCGCGCTGCGAGCGGTCGCGCAGCTGACGCATCTCGCGCTCGCCGCCGTCCTTGACCTTGCGGCGGACATCGGACTTGGCACCCTCGGCCTCGAGCTCGGCCAGGTCTGCTTCGAGCTTCTGCGCACGGGCCTCGAGGTCGGCGTCGCGCTGATCTGCGACAGCCTTCTTCTCGACCTCCATCTCGGCCTCGAGGGTCGAGAGTTCGTTGTGACGCAGGTCGTCGTCGACTGCGGTGATGACGTACGCAGCGAAGTAGATGATCTTTTCGAGATCCTTCGGAGCGAGGTCGAGCAGGTAACCGAGACGGCTCGGCACACCCTTGAAGTACCAGATGTGGGTGACGGGTGCGGCCAGTTCGATGTGGCCCATCCGCTCACGACGCACCTTGGCGCGAGTCACCTCGACGCCGCAGCGCTCACAGATGATGCCCTTGAAGCGGACACGCTTGTACTTACCGCAGTAGCACTCCCAGTCCCGGGTGGGGCCGAAGATCTTCTCGCAGAAGAGGCCGTCCTTCTCGGGCTTGAGCGTGCGGTAGTTGATGGTCTCCGGCTTTTTGACCTCGCCGTACGACCAGTTACGGATGTCCTCGGCGGTGGCCAGGCCGATCCGGAGTTCATCGAAGAAGTTGACGTCGAGCACGTAACTTCCTTTCCCCTGTGCGGGCTTTGTTGCTGCTAGTTGTCGCTATCGCTGCCGGGGCCCGATGCGGTACGCGTCCCGGTTCTACTCGGTGGCGTACCGCATCGGCTCGGCTCCTAGTTCGCGAGGTCGTCGACGGTGGCCGACTCGTTGCGGGAAAGGTTGATGCCCAGATTGGCGGCAGCCCGTTCGAGATCCTCGTCGTCGCCGTCGGCCATCGTGATGGCCGCGCCGTCGCTGGAGAGCACCTCGACGTTCAGGCACAGCGACTGGAGTTCCTTGAGGAGCACCTTGAAGGACTCCGGGATACCCGGCTCCGGGATGTTCTCGCCCTTGACGATCGCCTCGTAGACCTTCACGCGGCCCACGACGTCGTCGGACTTGATGGTGAGAAGTTCCTGAAGCGTGTACGCGGCGCCGTAGGCCTGCATGGCCCAGCACTCCATCTCACCGAAGCGCTGGCCACCGAACTGGGCCTTACCGCCGAGCGGCTGCTGGGTGATCATCGAGTACGGACCCGTCGAACGAGCGTGGATCTTGTCGTCGACGAGGTGGTGCAGCTTGATGATGTACATGTAGCCGACCGACACGGGGTACGGGAACGGCTCGCCGGAACGACCGTCGAACAAGGTTGCCTTGCCGTCCGGTCCGACCATGACTTCACCGTCGCGGTTCGGCAGCGTCGAGGAGAGCAGACCCGTCAGTTCCTCTTCGCGGGCACCGTCGAACACCGGGGTGGCGATGTTGGTGTCGGGATCGGCCGACACCATCTCCTCGGCGAGGTTCTGTGCCCACTCGGGACGGCTGCCGTCGTCGGCGATCTGGATGTTCCAGCCCGCCTTGCCGATCCAGCCGAGATGCGTCTCGAGGATCTGGCCGATGTTCATACGACGCGGAACACCGTGCGTGTTGAGGATGATGTCGACCGGCGTGCCGTCGGACAGGAAGGGCATGTCTTCCTGCGGAAGGATCTTGCCGATGACGCCCTTGTTGCCGTGGCGGCCAGCGAGCTTGTCGCCGTCCTGGATTTTGCGCTTCTGGGCCACGTACACGCGGACGAGCTCGTTGACGCCGGGAGGCAGATCGTCGTCGTCTTCGCGCGAGAACACGCGGACGCCGATGACCTTGCCGGTCTCGCCGTGCGGAACCTTCAGCGACGTGTCGCGCACCTCGCGCGCCTTCTCACCGAAGATCGCGCGGAGCAGGCGCTCCTCGGGGGTCAGCTCGGTCTCGCCCTTCGGCGTGACCTTGCCGACGAGGATGTCGCCGTCGCGCACCTCGGCACCGATGCGGACGATGCCGCGCTCGTCGAGGTCCGCGAGGACCTCGTCGGAGACGTTCGGGATGTCCCGGGTGATCTCCTCGGCACCGAGCTTGGTGTCGCGGGCGTCGATCTCGTGCTCCTCGATGTGGATCGAGGTGAGCACGTCCTCCTCCACGAGGCGCTGCGACAGGATGATCGCGTCCTCGTAGTTGTGGCCTTCCCACGGCATGATCGCCACGAGCAGGTTCTTGCCGAGCGCCATCTCACCGTTCTGGGTGCAGGGGCCGTCGGCGAGGACCTGGCCGGACTCCACGCGCTGACCCTCGTCCACGATCGGACGCTGGTTGGAGCAGGTGCCCTGGTTGGAGCGATCGAACTTGCGCAGACGGTACGTCTTGCGGGTTCCGTCGTCGGCCATCACGGTGATGAAGTCGGCGGAGACCTCCTCGACCACACCGGCCTTCTCGGTGACGATGACGTCGCCGGCGTCCACAGCGGCACGGAGTTCCATGCCGGTGCCGACGATCGGCGACTCGCTGCGCACGAGCGGCACAGCCTGACGCTGCATGTTCGCGCCCATGAGTGCACGGTTGGCGTCGTCGTGCTCGAGGAACGGAATCATCGCGGTGGCGACGGAGACCATCTGGCGAGGCGAGACGTCCATGTACTCGACGGTGTCGGCCGAGACGTACTCGATCTCCGCACCCTTCTTACGGACGAGCACGCGATCTTCTGCGAACGTTCCGTCAGCAGCGATCGGCGAGTTCGCCTGCGCGATGAGGTAGCGGTCCTCTTCGTCGGCCGTGAGGTACGCGACCTCGTCGGTGACGATGCCGTTCTCGACCTTGCGGTACGGGGTCTCGATGAAGCCGAACGGGTTGACCCGTGCGTACACCGACAGCGAACCGATCAGGCCGATGTTCGGGCCCTCAGGGGTCTCGATGGGGCACATGCGGCCGTAGTGCGACGGGTGGACGTCGCGGACCTCGAGGCCGGCGCGCTCACGCGACAGACCACCGGGGCCGAGAGCCGACAGACGACGCTTGTGCGTCAGGCCCGACAGCGGGTTGTTCTGGTCCATGAACTGCGACAGCTGGGAGGTTCCGAAGAACTCCTTGATCGCGGCCACGACGGGACGGATGTTGATCAGCGACTGCGGCGTGATGGCCTCGACGTCCTGAGTGGTCATCCGCTCGCGAACCACACGTTCCATGCGGGACAGGCCCACGCGGATCTGGTTCTGGATGAGCTCACCGACGCTGCGCAGACGACGGTTGCCGAAGTGGTCGATGTCGTCGACCTCGACGGGAACCTCGACGCCACCGGGGACGGTCATCTTATTTTCGCCGGCGTGCAGGCGCACCAGGTACTCGATCGTGGCGACGATGTCTTCCTCGGTGAGGGTGGACGCCTCGATCGGCTGACCCGAGTTCAGGCCGAGCTTCTTGTTGATCTTGTAACGACCCACGCGTGCGAGGTCGTAGCGCTTGTCCTTGAAGAAGAGGTTTTCCAGCAGGGTCTGCGCGCTCTCCTTGGTCGGCGGCTCACCCGGACGGAGCTTGCGGTAGATATCGAGCAGCGCCTCGTCGGTGCCGGCCGTGTTGTCCTTCTCGAGCGTGGACATCATGATCTCGGAGAAGCCGAAGCGCTCCACGATCTGCTCGGTGGACCAGCCGAGCGCCTTGAGCAGCACCGTGACGGGCTGACGACGCTTGCGGTCGATGCGGACACCGACGGTGTCGCGCTTGTCGACGTCGAATTCGAGCCATGCACCGCGACCCGGGATGACCTTGACGCTGTGCAGGTCCTTCTCGGTGCTCTTGTCGACGGACTTGTCGAAGTACACGCCCGGGGAACGCACGAGCTGCGAGACGACGACGCGCTCAGTGCCGTTGATGACGAACGTGCCCTTGTCGGTCATCATCGGGAAATCACCCATGAAGACCGTCTGGCTCTTGATCTCGCCGGTGTTGTTGTTGATGAACTCCGCCGTGACGAACAGCGGAGCTGCGTACGTCATGTCCTTGTCCTTGCACTCCTCGACGGAGGCCTTGACCTCGTCGAAGCGAGGGTCGGAGAAGGAGAGAGACATCGAGCCCGAGAAGTCCTCGATGGGCGAGAGTTCGTGGAGGATCTCTTCGAGACCGCCGACGAGATGGCCGTCGAGTCGCTCGGCAGCCTTCGCGCGCCAGCGCTCGGAGCCGATCAACCATTCGAAGGAATCCGTCTGTATGTCGAGGAGTCCTGGGACTTCGAGAGGCTCGCGAATTTTCGCGAACGAGACCCTCTTCGGGGCTCCGGGGATTCCGGCTACTGCCTTGGTCTGGCTAGAGACTGCCAAGATGCGTCCTTCCAGCACCTCACGCGGGACGCTCCAACCGGTGCGACCGCCGCTGTACCTGCTTCTTCTGTGGGGCGTTTTTGCTGGTTACAACCCGATTGGTACTCCACCGAACTACGGGAACGATCTCACCCTCGGGGCGAAATCCGTCTCGACGATCGAGGAGTGGACAGGAGGCAGCCAGCGCAAAGAACGAGCCTACACCACGAAAACGCAGATGTCCACAGGGGTGCCTCAAAGAAACCTGGCAAGCGGCGCTGGAAGGAACGAACCGCACAGGTGTACCGATAGAGTGACCGTTCGCGACCGCCGCGTCAAGCCTCCCGGCGGATCGAAATCGCGCGAATTCGCGCCGAACGGTCCCTCGTCACCTGTCCCGGATCTCCGACACCAGCCAGTTGCCGTCGGTTTTCTGCATCCGGACGAGCACCGGGGCCTGTGCGCTGCCCTGCGCGATGCCGTCGCCGGTCGCACTGACGTTGATGTACGCGGCGACCTCCGCCTGTGATTCGTCGAGCACCGACGTGCCGATGTGCAGAACGTTCACCTCGGTCACGGTGTGCGTCTGGATGGCGGCCTGTTTGGTCACCTCCGCCGTGGCGTCGAACTCCTCCAGTCGCTCCGGGGTCAGCAGGCTCCGGATCTCCGCGAAATCCTCGTCGATGGTCTCGTAGTTGTAGCCGTGCATCGCTTCGATCGCGTGCTTGGCCGCATCGGTGACCTCACGTGTGGCTGCCGCATCGACCCACGCCGTGTTGGACACGTCCGCACCCGGCCGGAAGGCAGCAACGACCGCCACCACGGCGAGGATCACGGCCACCGCACCGATCACCAGCGGTCTGCGCATGCTCCGGGTTCCGGAGCGCGTCGATCCCACCGACGACGCGGTGGCGGACACCCGGGCAACAGGTGCCTCGTCGGGCGTCGCATCGGCTGCGTCGTCGGCCGTGTCGCGCGTGAGGTCGCTACCGGTCGACTCGGGGCCTGCCGCCTCCGTATCGCGGTCGGCGGGCGTGTCCGAGCTTGAAGCGTCCTCCGTGGAGGTCTCCGCGCCGGATGTCGCTGCTGCCCCCCTCGCTGCTGCGGGAGACTCGGCTGCGGGAGACTCGGCTGCGGGCGTCTCTGCTTCGGGCGTCTCTGCTTCGGGACGGTCGACCGAAGGATCCGACGAACGGGCACGCGTGGACCCTGCGATCTTCGGACGTCGACGCGCCGGCCCGACCGGTCCGGACTTCCGTCGCTGCGGTGGCACTACACACACTCCTTCATCGGTTCGAGCAGACTCGTTCCCGCGGGGCGGGAGGCGGGTCTCACGGTCCCTGAGGCTCCTCCGGGGCGGGCGCCTCCGGTGCAGGACCCGCCGGAGCGGGTTCGGACGGGACAGGTTCGGACGGTGCGGCACCCGGGACGGGTCCGGCCTCCATCTGCACCGAGCCGAGCGGCTCGATCGTCTCGGCCTTCCATACGCCGTCGTCCTCCCGGAGCGACACGTTCACCGACACCTTGTTGGTCACGAAATTCTCCGGTGTCGTGGTGCGTACGGCAAGCACCACCAGCGCCTTCGCGACGTCGTCATCGGTGTTCAACTCGGTGAGGGTTCCGAACAGCACCTCACCCGACATGCTCGTCCCGGTCTGGGCGACCTGATCGCGGATCTGCTGCTCGGTGGCCGCAAGATCGTTCTCGAGCGCCTCACCGGTGATCGACGAACGCATGTTCTCGATCGACGCGTCGACGTTCTGGGCGTCGACACTGTTGAGATTGATCGCCGCCTGGAAGGCACCCGACAGGGCGGCGTCCCGCGCGTCGGCGACCGGCCGATCCACGAACAGGGCTTTACCCCAGCCGAATCCGAACCACACTGCTGCGCCGAGGGCGATCACCGCCAGCACACTCACGATTGCCGTGACCGTCTTGTGCGACCGCCCGCGGCCCTCTCGGCGCGACTGCGTCTCCGGGGACGTCGTGGGCTCGTCGGGCGCGACGACGGAGGATCCTGATGCACTCACTCCAACAACCTACTCACTGCTCACTTGGGGGTAACTCCGAGCAGCGGCGCCAGTTGCGTCGCCACCGGGTTCAGGTTCAGACGGTCGGGGTCCTTCTTCGGTGTGAAGTCCCAGGGCTGAATGGTCGCCGGATCGGCAAAGATGATCCGGTTGGCGCTGCGCACACCGGTGACGCTGCCCTGCGGCACCTCGCACGACGCGTTCGTGTTGAGCGGGAAGTCCTGCTGGGTGTCGTCGAAGTTCGGGTTCTCCGCGCGCATCTGCGCCAGGATCTCGTGTGTTCCCTCGTACCCGATGGTGCACGACGGCGGGTTGTTCGTCTCGAGGATGATGCCCTGCTTCACCGTGCCGTCGCCGGGCGCGACCGTACTCGAACTGCCGGCGATCGCAGGCAGGAAGGCGAGGATCGGTTGCAGCGCGATCGCTTGCGGGGCAAGTGTTTCCCCGAGCGCTGCGAGATTGGTGAGATTCGCGGTGAGGCCGGGCCCCGAACCGGAAATGAGCTGGGACAGTTGGTCGCTCGCATCCGTTCCGGTCTCGATCAACCGGCGGATGTCCGGATCGCTGTCACGCAACTGTGCCGTGACGAGTTCGAGGTCGGAACTGAACTGCCGGATCGACGACGACTGCTCGGACTGGGTGTCGAGCACCGTCTGGCTGTCACGGATCAACGCGAGGGTCTGCGGCAGGTACTGTACGCCCGACTCGCTGAGTCCGTCGAGCGAGTCGACGAGCAGTTGGAGATCGCCTCCTCGTCCGTCGAGCGCGGCCCCGAGTTCGGTGACCACGGTGCGCAGCGGCTCGAGCGGAACCGAATTCACGAGTCCGTTCGTGCTCACGAGCAGTTCCTCGACCGGGGTCGGCAGATCCTCGGCGGTGGACTCCACGACCGAGCCTTCGACGAGATACGGACCCTCGTCGCTCGTGGGCCGGAGATCGACGTACTGCTCACCGATCGCCGACCGGTTGGCCACAACAGCGCGGGTCGCCGCCGGGATGGACGGTCCACCGTTGTCGAGCCGAAGTTCGACGTCGATGCCGTCCTCGGTGAGGGTCAGCGGGCCGACCCGGCCGACCGGGACACCGAGGTAGGTCACCTCGGCGTTCTCGAAAACGCCGCCCGAGTCCGGGAACCGGGCGTTGACCGTGTACTGCCCGAAGCCCATCAGGTTGTCGAGCCGCACGTAACGAGCGCCCACGTACAGAACGCCGAGGACGGCGATCACCACGAAGGCGACCAACTGGAACCGCACGAGACGTGATCTCACTGTCCACCCCCGAATCCGAGGCCGTTCAACAATCCCTCCAGGGGGTTCGAGGGCGCAGGTGCTGCCCCGTCGGTGCCGGGACCGTCGCCGGCGCCCGCTCCGGCCTCACCGAGGCCCGGGATTTCGATGCCGTCCGGCAGCGCCACCCCCTCCGGCAACGGGAGTCCGGGCAGCGTCGGCAGAGGCAGCGGCGGAACCAGCGACACCGTGGGCCAGCCCACCGCGGGGCCGTTGCCGTTGTAGTACGGATTCGACGGATCCACCACGGGCTTCGGATTGCCGAACTGGGGCTGCCGGTACACCGGCTCACCCTGCCCCACACCGAGCGCGGCCAGCGCGTCGCCGATCTGAAGGTCGACGGCGAGGAACAGGTTGACCGAACTACCGAGCGCGACCTTCTCCACGCCGTCCGGGAACGGCACGGTCGGAATGAACGGCAGCGCCTCGACGAGGTCGTCTCCCGACGCCGCGAGTTGCTGCAGGGTGGGGCGCAGTGCGAGCAGATCCGCGATGAGGTCTTCCTTCGACTGTTCGAGGACATCGACACCGGCGACACCGAGTCTGTCGAGCTGGGCGAGCAGTTCGGTCAGCTGGGGGCGCTGTTGTTCGAGCACTTCCGTGGCCACGGGCAACTCGTCGAGGACCGCGGCGATCTTGTCGTTCTGTTCGACGACACGCACGGTGAGCGCGTCGAGCCCGTCGAGCGCCCGGGTGATGTCGTTGCGCTGCTCGTCGAGACCGGTGATCAGGGTCTCGGCCTGTTCGAGCAGACTGCGTGTCGTGCCTTCCCTGCCGTCGAACGCACTGGACAGTTCTTTGACCACCGGCGCGATCTGCCCGACGCCACCACCGTTGAGCAGCAGCGACAGCGCACCGAGTACGGGTTCGATCTCGGTGGCCTGCTGGGTTCGATCGAGCGGAATGACGTCGCCGTCCGAAAGCCTGCCCGCCGGCGGTTCACCCTCGGGCGGAGTGAGCTCGACGAACTTTTCGCCGAGCAGACTGGACTGCTCGACCGAGGCGATCGAATTGGCAGGCAGGTCGACCGCCGAGTCGAGCACGATCTCGACCTTTGCGGTCCAGCCGTCGTTCGGAGCCACACCGATCGACTCCACGCGACCCACAGGGACGCCGTCGACCTTCACCGTCGACTGCGGAACCAGGTCGAGGACGTCCTCGAACTGGATACCGACGCGGATCGGCGAACTACCGATATCCGTTCCGCCGGGCAGCGGAACACCGGAGAGCCCGCCACAGCCCGACACGGCGAGAGCCACCACGCACGCACTCGCACCGAGAACGGTGATTCGAGCCGTCCGCACCGTGCCGCTCATCGGCCGCCCCCTTGATCGTTGAGATCGAGCCGGGGTGATTCGACACCCGGCACCGTGCCGGGAACCACCTGACGCTGAATGTTTTCACCGCTGAGAATCCCGAACGGGAGGATCAGATCCGGCGTCTTCTGAGCCGCCGTCACCTGTCCCGCGATCATGTCGCACCGATCGATGAGCGGCTGCATCTGCCTGCCGAGTTGCTCGAAACGCGGATCACCGGGAACCAGCCGGCCCAGGTCGATGAGGCCACACACCGCACCCGCAGGATCCTGCAGATCGGTGAGGACCAAACGCGACGCCAGGACACCGGCTTCCGCGTCGTACGAATTGACGAGGTTGCTCACCGCGAGCGGCAGCAGGGTGAGAGAGTCCAGCAGTGCTTCCCGGCGCTCCGCCAGCGTCGTGGTGACCGGAACGAGTGCATCGACGTTGTCCTTCAGCGCAGTCTGGTTGTCGCGCACGAATGTCGCGACCTCCCCGAGCGTTATCGACAGCTGGTTCACCGCCTGGCCGAGATCCTCGCGTTCGCCTGCCAGGAACCCGGACAGGTCCGCGAGCTGAGTGTTGAACTCGCGAACCTGCTGATCGTTCGCAGCCAGTGCGCTCACGAAGATCTGGAGGTTTTCGATCGTGCCGAACAGGTCGCCGCGGGACTCGTTGAGAGTCCGTGCGGCCGAGGAGAGTTGATCGATGCTCTGTCCCAGCGCAGCGCCGTTGCCGGCGAGATTGTCGGCACCCACCTCGACGAACTCGGTCAGGGCACCGTCGCGGTTGGCACCCTCGGGTCCGAGCGCACGCGACAGTTCGTCGATGCTCGCATAGAGCTGATCGACCTCGACGGGGGTGGCGGTGCGGTCACGTTCGATCACCGCACCGTTCTCCAGCTTCTCGCCCCCGGAGTAGGCAGGGGTGAGCTGGACGTAGCGATCGGCCACCACGGAGGGACTGATCTGCACGGCACGCGCGTCGGCGGGGATGTCGATACCGCGGTCCACACGGATACCGACCTTCACGACGTCGCCCTGCGGTTCGACGGAGGTCACCGACCCGACCTCCACGCCCAGCACGCGCACGCCGGACCCCTGGTAGATACCGACACTGTTGTCGAAATACGCGGTGATGTTCGTCGTACCGGCACGAGTCCACAACCACCATCCGCCGGCACCGGCCGCGACCACCACTGCCACGACGAGGGCGATGATCGCGATGCGGCCGCGACCGGACCGGGTGCCGCCGTCTTCGGAGTGCGCCATCAGTTCACCCCTTCCATCTGGCGAACGGGCTCGCGATAGCCCGGAATGTCGGGCAGCCCCGGCGGGGTCAGGTTGACGATGACCTGATCGAACCAGCGGCCGTTACCGACGACATTGGTGTACACGCGCACGAACGGCTCGTACAGCTCGATCGCACGGGCGAGATTGTCGTTGTTGTCCTGGAGGATCTGGACGACTCCGCGAAGCTGCTGCAACGCCGGACCGATGGATTCCTCGTTCTCCTGCACCAGACCCGACAGCTCGGTGGAGAGCCGTTTGGTGCCGTCGAGCAGCTGAGAGATCGCCTGCTGCCGATTGTTCAGCTCGGCGACGAGCAACGCGCCGTCGCTCAGCAAACGGTTGAACTCGACGTTGCGGTCGGCGAGAACCTTCGAGACGTTGCTCGTCGCACCGAGCAACTTCTTCAGCTCCTGGTCGCGGCTGGCAACCGTCTCCGACAGCCGGCTCACGCCGTCGAGCGACGCCCGGAAGTCGTCCGGGGTCTCCGAGAACGCCTCGGACAGCGCCGAGAAGCTCGTCGCGAGCTGGTCGGAATCGATCTCGCCCAGCGTCGTGGCGGCGGAGGAGAACGCCTCGATCACGTCGTACGGTGCGACCGTGCGTTCCAGCGGAACCCTGGTGTCGGCGCGCAACACCTCGGTACCACGCGGGTCGAGGGCGAGGTACTTCTGCCCCAGGATCGTCTTGATCTGGATCGAGGCGGAGGTGTCGTTTCCGACCCAGGCGTCCTGGACCTTGAACGAGACGACGACGCGATCACCCTCGAGGTCGACGCCGGTGACCTGACCGACCTTGACCCCGGCGATGCGTACTTCGTTGCTGGGCCGAAGCCCCGCGGCTTCACTGAATTCGGCCTCGTAGGTGACTCCTGCGCCGAGGATCGGCAGCGAACCGAGGAAGAAGGCGGACACTGTGGCCAGCAGAACTATGACGATGCCCAGGGCACCGGCTGCGGCCGGACTGCGGCGTTTGCTCATCGTCCCTGCAACTCCTGCATCCCGTCCTGCGTGCATCGCTGCGCAGCATTCGTGTAGATGGGCTGGTTCACGGTGGGCAGACCCGTCGGCAGGTTCAGGTACGGAACCGATCCGGGGCCGGCCACGACGTCGATGCCGCACAGGTAGAACTGGAACCACGAACCGTAGCTTGCGACCCTGGCCAGTCTGTCCAGCTTCACAGGAAGCGTTTCGAGCACCTTGTCGAGGTCGTCCCGGTTCGAGTTGAGCGTCGAAGAGAGCTGCTCGAGCGCGGTGATGGACTGCGAGATCGAAGGCCTCGTCGGCTCGAGGACGTCCGAGACGGCGTCGGTCAGTCCGGCGAGCGACTGCACCGCCGACCCCACCGTCTCCCGGTCCTCGGCGAGGCCGCTGACCAGTGCCTGCGTGTTGACCAGCAGCGAGTCGAGTTGCCGATCGCGCTCGTCGACCGTCGCGAGAACGGTGTTGAGGTTGTCGATCACCGCGCCGATCACCCGGTCCTTGTCTGCGATGGTGTTCGTCAGACTCGCCGTGCTGCGCACGAGGTCGCTGACGGTACCGGCTTCACCCTGGAACACCTGGATGATCTGGTACGACAGCTTGTTCACGTCGTCGGCACTGAGCGTCTGGAAAAGCGGCCGGAATCCGTCGAAGAGCGTGGTGAGGTTGACGGCGGGCCGGGTCCGCTCGATCGGGATGGTCTCGCCCGCATTCATCTTCAGTCCCTGCCGGCTCTCGCCCTCGGCGAGCGCGATGTAGCGCTGGCCGACCAGGTTCCGGAATCTGATCGTCGCGGTGGCGCCGGCGGGGAGCCAGTCGCGTTGCTCGAGCGAGAAGGTGACACGGGCTTCGCGGTCGTTGACGACCGCGATCTTGTCGACCTGCCCGACCCGCACACCTGCGATCCGGACGTCGTCACCTTCGTTGAGCGAGGTCACGTCCGAGAAGACCGCGTGGAATTTGGTACCGCCACCGCCGCCGACACTGGCGATCGTGGCTGCCAGGATGCCGGTCGCGACGATCGTCACGAGGGCGAAGGCGATGAGTTTGACCAAAGGAGCGACGAGACCTCTCATTCGATACTCACCTCCGTTCCGCGCATCGCAGGCGCGCCCAGTCGCGTGGTCCAGGCGGGCACGTCTTCTGGCTCCATACCGGTGGCCTGGCCGTAGATGACATCGAGTGTGTCCTGTTCGGCGGCCGAACCCGCGTAGGAGACCGTCGACGCCGTGTCGGGCGAGGTGCCGATGATCTCGCTCACCGCATCCGGCACTCCGGAACCCTCGGGCGCCGGGAAGATCGGGAGGTTCGCCGGCCCGGGGTTACGGGAGGGGACCTGGTAGGACCCGTCGTTGACCGAGCCGCCCGGGTACTGCGGGAACTTGCGGCCGGGCTCGGCGACGTCGAGGTAGCAGGCCGGTCCGCGGTCGTCGAGCAGTCGCGGCTCGTCCTGGTTCGGCAGGTAGCGGCCCTTGGGGTTGGTGAACTGGATGTTGGCGCGCACACCGGGGAACGGGTCGTCCACCGCGAGCACTCCGGCCGCCGCGGGCAACGCGTCGGCGAAGCCCTTGAACGTGCACGGGAACGCCGGGGAGTATCGGGCGAGCAGTTGCAGCGCCTCCTTCGAGTCGGCCGACAGGCTGATGATCGAGTTCGCGTTCGTGTCGATGAAATCTGCAGTCACCGACGACGATCCCGTGGCGCTGGCGAGCAGCGTCCGGATCTGGTTCTGCTGCTCGACAACGGTTCCGCCCGTGGTGCGGAAGTTGTCCAGCGCGTCGACGAGATCGGGCGCCGCGTCCGCGTAGGTCTGGGAGAAGTCGGCGAGCCCCCGCAGATCTTCCTGCAGAGTGGGCAGTTCGACGTTGACTTCACGGAACACCTGCTCGAGCTGTTCGACGGTGCGGCCGAGTGTTTCGCCGCGTCCGCTCAAGCCCTGGGCGAGGGCGCCGAGGGTGTTCGCGAGATCCTGCGGCGGGATGGCCTGGAGCAGCGGCAGCAGTCCGTCGAGCACGTCGCTCAGTTCCGCGGTGCGGGCGCTGGTGTCCTGCCTCAGCACGTCGCCGGGCTGCACGGGATCGGCCGGGTCGTCCGGGATGAGCAGCGAGATGTACCGCTCACCGAACAGTGTCTTGGGGAGCAGTTGGGCGGTCGCGTTGGACGGGATCTTGTCGACCATGGCGGGGTCGAGTGCGAGGTGCGCGGTCACCGTGCCGTCCTTCGCGCTCGTCCCACGCACCTCCCCCACGTTCACGCCGCGAACCTTGACGTCGGCGTTCTGCGGAAGGGCGTTACCGATGCTGTCGGTGAGGACGTCCACTTCGACGATCTTGGTGAACGTCTTGTTGTAGACGGCGACCGTGAAATACAGGAACAGTCCTACGACGAGGAAGAACACCAGGCCGAGGACGCGTCGGCGCAGCACCGAAGTCGGCTCGCTCATCCGGCAATCCTCACCGTCGTCGTGGTGCCCCAGATGGCGAGGCTGAGGAAGAAGTCGAGCACCGCGATGGTGACGATCGCGGTGCGGACCGCGCGGCCCACCGCCACGCCGACGCCGGCCGGGCCGCCGCTCGCGTGGAAACCGTAGTAGCAGTGGATCAAGATCAACACGAAGGCGAAGATCAGCACTTTCGCAAACGAGTAGAGAACGTCCTCGGGTGGGAGGAAGAGATAGAAGTAGTGGTCGTACGAACCGCTGGACTGCCCGTTGAACAGGGTGCTGATCACGCGCGTCGCGAGATACGCCGCGAGTAGCCCGATGATGTAGAGCGGGATGACCGCGACGAAGCCGGCGATCATGCGCGTGGTCACCAGAAACGGCACCGACGGCACAGCCATCACTTCGAGCGCGTCGATCTCTTCGCTGATGCGCATCGCGCCGAGCTGAGCGGTGAACCCACACCCGACGGTGGCAGACAGGGCGAGCGCCGCGACCACGGGGGCGAGTTCGCGTGTGTTGACGTACGCGGACAGGAAGCCGGTCAGCACGGAGGACCCGAGTTGCTCGAGCGCCGCGAAACCCTGGAGACCCACCACGACGCCGGTGAAGCCCGACATCATCGCGATCACGCCGATGGTGCCTCCGATGACCGCGAGCGCCCCGCTACCGAAGGTGACCTCGGCGAGCAGCCGGAGCACTTCCTTGCGGTAGTGGGTGAGGGTGCGCGGAGTCCACGCGACGGCGCGCGCGTAGAACGACATCTGCTCACCGGCGCGATCGAGCATATTCAGAGGAGCGCGCAGCACTTTACGACCCCGGAGAAGGACGAGATCTCCGCGGCCTTTGGAGATTGTCATGGCGTCAAGATCCCTTCGCAGGCACGACCTGCAGATACACCATCGTCAAGATCAGATTCGCGAAGAAGAGCAACAGGAACGTGATGACGACCGTCTGGTTCACGGCATCCCCCACACCCTTCGGCCCTGCCCCGGGGTGCAGCCCCTTGTAGCACGCGACCACCCCGGCGATGAGACCGAAGACCGCGGCCTTGAGCTCGGCAACGTACAGATCCGGTAGCTGCGCCAGCGCGGAGAAGGAGGCCAGATAGGCGCCCGGCGTACCACCCTGCAGAACGACGTTGAAGAAGTACCCGCCGGCGATACCCACGACGGACACGAGCCCGTTGAGCAGCAACGCCACGAGCACCATGGCCAGGACCCGGGGCACGACGAGACGCTGCACCGGGTTGATACCCAGCACCTCCATCGCATCGATTTCCTCACGGATCGTCCGTGACCCCAGGTCGGCGGTGACGGCAGAGCCCGCCGCTCCCGCGATCAGCAGCGCCGTCACGATCGGACTGCCCTGCTGGATCACTGCCAGCACGCTGGCGGCGCCGGTGAACGATTCGGCGCCGAGCTGCTTGATCAACGAACCGGTCTGGAGCGAAACGACGGCGCCGAACGGGATCGCGACGAGCGCCGTCGGCAGGATCGTCACGCTGGCGATGAACCACGCCTGCTCGACGAACTCGCGGAACTGGAACGGTCGGCGGAAAGTGTTCTTCACGACGTCGACGAAAAGCTCGACGATATTCCCGGCTTGGGTGAGTGCGCCGTGCGCGGGACGCAACAGCGAACTACCAGCCCCCATCTAATCTCCTACTTCTGGCCCTGCGGCTGACCGTGCTGCTCAGGGGAGTACACGGGAATCACCTGTGTAACTGCGTCGTGGTCGTGGTAGTCGGACGTGTGTTGCTGCTGTCCCGGTGCGGGCGTGGGTGTGTCGTCTTCGTCGAGCGATTCGATGATTGCGCTCTGGGCGGCGGACGGAAGCGTGTGCAGGATCTGCCGCACACGGTCCTTGCGGCGTGCGACGGCCTGACGGAAGGGCATGCCGGGCGTGGCCTTCATCTGCGGCACGATGCCCTCGACATCCTCGACGCCGCCGGCGTGGTGGCCGGCGTCGACGAGTGCCTGCTCGTGAGCCATCTGCGCTTCGTCCTTCTCCTCCGACATGCCGATCGGACCGATCATGGTGCCGTTGAGGAACTGCTTGACGACCGGCTCGTCCGACGTCAGCAGCACCTCGCGTGGACCGAACATCACCAGCTGACGGCGGAAGAGCATGCCGATGTTGTCGGGCACCGTGCGCGCGAGATTGATGTTGTGCGACACGATGAGGATAGTCGCATCGATCTCGGCGTTGATGTCGATCAGCGTCTGGGAAATATAGGTGGTGCGCACCGGGTCCAGGCCGGAGTCCGGCTCGTCGACCAGGATGATCTCGGGATCGAGCACCAGCGCGCGGGCCAGGCCGGCGCGCTTGCGCATACCGCCGGAGATCTCGCCGGGCAGTTTGTCCTCGGCGCCGAGCAGACCGACCAGTTCCAGCTTGCTCATCACGATCTGCCGGACTTCGGACTCGGACTTCTTGGTGTGCTCGCGCAACGGGAAGGCGACGTTGTCGTAGAGGTTCATCGACCCGAACAGTGCGCCGTCCTGGAACAGCACGCCGAACAGCTTGCGGATCTCGTAGAGTTCCCGGCTCGAGCACTGCAGGATGTCGGTGCCGTCGATGATGATCGATCCCTGTTCCGGTCGGAGCAGGCCGATCAGCGACTTCAGGAAGACGGATTTACCCGTACCGGAGGGCCCGAGCAGCACACTCACCTCGCCGGGCGGCAGGGTCAACGTCACGTCTTGCCAGATGCGCTGCGAGCCGAAGGACTTGGTAAGCCCCTCGACGGAAACCTCGACGCCCACGATTACCTCCGCGCTGTTCGATCCCGTTCCCCATGTGGGTTGCGCCACTCTATCGCATCGACGTGTCACCTGTGACAATTGACCCTACTCCAAAGTAAGTAAAGGGTTTACCAAGAACCACATAGGCTGACTTATGCCCTGACCTGCGGGAACGAGGACCTGTCCACGACGTTTCTCCGGTCCGCGAGCCGATTACGGCCGCGGCGCCCCGAAAACGAGAAAAGACCGCCCCCACGGAAGCAATTCCGTGGGGGCGGTCTTCGGAGCAACGCCGCGTGGGAGAGACGAAGTCGTCCCGCCCGTGCGAAGAAACCGTCTTACTTGACGGAAACCTTGGCGCCGGCCTCTTCGAGCTTGGCCTTGGCAGCCTCGGCAGCGTCCTTGGCAACCTTCTCGAGGATCGGCTTCGGAGCACCCTCGACGAGGTCCTTGGCTTCCTTCAGGCCCAGGCCGGAGACGATCTCGCGAACGACCTTGATGACCTGGATCTTCTTCTCGCCGGCACCTTCGAGGATGACGTCGAACTCGTCCTGCTCTTCAGCAGCGTCGGCAGCGGCGGCCGGAGCGCCGGCAGCAGCAACGGCGACCGGAGCAGCAGCGGTGACCTCGAAGGTCTCCTCGAATGCCTTCACGAACTCCGAGAGCTCGAGCAGGGTCAGTTCCTTGAACGCGTCGAGCAGCTCTTCGGTGGTGAGCTTCGCCATGATGGCGGTCCTTCCTGTAAGTCCCATGTCGCTGATCCGCGACCGGATGGGATGGTGCACGCCGGAGCGTGCGTGGATTTGTTCAGCGATACGCGGTTATGCGGATCAGCGTCAGGCGGCCTGTTCGGCTTCCTTCTTCTCCTGCAGGGCGGCAGCAAGGCGAGCCACCTGCGAAGCGGGAGCGTTGAACAGGCTTGCGGCCTTAGCCAAGTTGCCCTTCATCGCGCCGGCGAGCTTGGCCAACAGCACCTCGCGGGACTCGAGGTCCGCGATCTGGTTGACCTGATCCACGGACAGCAGATTGCCGTCCATGTACCCGCCCTTGATGACGAGTGCCTTGTTGTCCTTCGCGAAAGCCTTGATGGCCTTCGCTGCGTCCACCGGCTCGCCCTTGACGAACGCGATGGCGGTCGGACCGACGAACAGATCGTCGAGACCCTCGACGCCCGCCTCTGCGGCGGCGCGCTTGACCAGGGTGTTCTTGGCGACGGAGTAGGTAGCACCCTCTCCGAGAGCGCGACGCAGCTCAGTCAGACTTCCCACCGACAGACCACGGTATTCCGTGATCACGGCGGCCGTCGAGCTCTTGAACTGCTCGGTGATCTCCGCAACCGCGGAAACCTTCTCGGGCTTTGCCATACTTCGCCTCCTCTCAGTAACAGTCGTTTTCCCGGTGTCCCGATTGGGACGTCCCACTGGGAACCGTCGGGCCGGGAACGACAAACGCCCCGGCGCAGGGCACACGGGGCGTTGAGAGAAGGATCAGGATCACGCGAAGGCGATCATGTTTCGCATCTCCCCTAACCTCGTCCTCCTGCGTGGGCCGCCGGATGAATCCGGACCTTCAACCGATGCTGCGAACAACTTCGGTGACCAACGGTCTTCGGTAGAACATGATCGGGGTGGAGATCGGCACAATGCCGAACTACCCGATTACTGTAGCCGACCGCACGGGCCGAATGCAAAACGGCCGGCACAGGATCCTGTGCCGGCCGTTTCGGGTACTGATTCTTCCGCGAACCGAGTGACTACTCGGCGGTCTCGAGAAGGTTGCGGGTGCGCGACGGGTCCACCGGGATGCCCGGTCCGGTGGTCGTAGCGACCGTGATCTTCTTGATGTAGCGGCCCTTTGCGCTGGAGGGCTTCGCACGGAGCACCTCGTCGAGGGCAGCCGCGTAGTTCTCGACCAGCTTCGTGTCGCCGAAGGACGCCTTGCCGATCACGAAGTGAAGGTTGGAGTTCTTGTCGACGCGGAAGTTGATCTTGCCGCCCTTGATGTCGGTGACAGCCTTCGCGACATCGGGAGTGACCGTGCCGGTCTTCGGGTTCGGCATGAGACCGCGCGGGCCGAGGACACGCGCGATACGTCCGACCTTGGCCATCTGGTCCGGCGTCGCGATCGCGGCGTCGAAATCCAGCCAGCCGCCCTGGATCCGCTCGATCAGATCCTCTGCACCGACGACGTCGGCGCCTGCGGCCTCTGCCTCGGCAGCCTTCTCGCCGACGGCGAAGACGATGACGCGAGCGGTCTTACCCGTGCCGTGCGGCAGGTTGACCGTGCCGCGGACCATCTGATCGGCCTTACGGGGGTCGACGCCGAGACGCATCGCGACCTCGACCGTGCTGTCGCTGTTCTTCGAGGCCGTCTCCTGCGCGAGCTTCGCAGCTGCGAGGGGGCTGTAGAGGGTGTTCGCGTCGATCTTCTCGGCGGCGGCGAGGTATGCCTTGCTGCGCTTTGCCATGTTCTTTCCTAACTTCTCACCCTGCGGTGAATGGTTCGGGAGTGGTTGCGGACCTGGCCGGCCCTCCCACGGGGTGGTGCTGCAGCCGGACGGGAACTTGTCCCTTCCGACCGGTGAGGGATTCTCAGCCCTCGACCGTGATGCCCATCGAACGCGCGGTGCCGGCGATGATCTTCGCGGCGGCCTCGACGTCGTTGGCGTTCAGGTCTTCCTGCTTGGTCTTGGCGATCTCGCGCACCTGATCCATGGTCACCGTGGCGACCTTGGTCTTGTGCGGCTCGCCGGAGCCCTTCTGCACGCCTGCAGCCTTGAGCAGCAGCTTGGCAGCCGGAGGCGTCTTCAGCTTGAAGTCGAACGAGCGGTCTTCGTAGACCGTGATCTCGACCGGCACGACGTTTCCGCGCTGCGACTCGGTCGCGGCGTTGTACGCCTTGCAGAACTCCATGATGTTGACGCCGTGCTGACCCAGTGCGGGGCCGACCGGCGGAGCCGGGTTGGCCGCGCCGGCCTGGATCTGGAGCTTGATGAGCCCGGCGATCTTCTTCTTCTTGGGGGGCATCTCTGTTCCTAGTTTCTTGCTCGGTGTGGTTCTTGCGTATTGCTACTGCAAGCTTTCGTGCGTCAGATCTTCGAAACCTGCGTGAAGGACAACTCCACGGGCGTCTCGCGACCGAAGATCGACACCAGGACCTTGAGCTTCTGCTGCTCGGCATTCACTTCGCTGATCGACGCGGGCAGCGTAGCGAACGGACCGTCCATGACGGTCACCGACTCCCCGACCTCGAAGTCCACCTCGATGGTGGGCTTCGACGACGCGGCGGTCGACTGGTCGCCGGCGGGCGAGGTTCCGGACGCCGGCTTCTTCTTCGCCTGCTGCGGGAGGAGGAACTTCACAACCTCCTTGATCGTCAGCGGCGACGGACGGGAGGTCGCACCGACGAAACCCGTGACGCCGGGCGTGTTGCGCACGGCGCCCCACGACTCGTCGTTGAGTTCCATGCGAACCAGGATGTAACCGGGCAGAACCTTGCGGTTGACCAGCTTGCGCTGCCCGTTCTTGATCTCGGTGACCTCTTCGGTGGGCACCTCGACCTGGAAGATGTACTCACTCAGGTCCAGGTTCTGCACGCGGGTCTCGAGGTTGGCCTTCACCTTGTTCTCGTAGCCGGCGTAGGAGTGGATCACGTACCAGTCGCCGGGCTCGAGGCGGAGCTGCTTCTCGAGAGCCACGGCCGGATCGACCTCGGCCTCGGGCTCGCTGCCTTCGGCGGGTGCGTCGGCATCCTCGGCCGCAGCGGCGGGATCGTCGACGTTCTCGGGCGCTGCGTCGGCATCGACGGACTCGGCGGATGCCGCGTCGTCAACGAAAACCTCGTCCGAAACGTGCTCTTCGGCCGAAGCCTCGTAGGAGTCGTTCTCGGGGGTGCTCACCGGCACTTTTCCTCTCGTCGATCAAATTTGCAGGCGCGCGTGCGCTAGCCGAACAACCAGCTGACGCCCTGCACGAACGCCAGGTCCAACCCGAAGATGAACGCCGTCATCACAGCCACGAACACCACCACGACGATCGTGTAGGTGGTCAGCTGCTTGCGATTCGGCCAGATCACCTTGCGGAGCTCGGCGATGACCTCACGGAAGTAGCGGCGCAGGCGCTTGAAGATGTTTTCGGGCTTCTTGTCCCCGGAGCGTTCACCGGTCGCGGTGGCGGACCTGGTAGGGCGCGAACCCGCCCGATCGGAATCCTTGACGACGGAAACCCGTCCACCATCGGACGAACCGCGAGCGACACGCTTGCCGCTCGGCCTCGCAACCGCAGAGGAATCGTCGGGGGTTGCGCCGGTTGCCGGTCCAGCGTCGCGGGGGGTGAACCCTCCGGTGTCGCTGAGGCGCTTACCGCGCTCCTCGCTCACATCGTTCCTCTCGGTCGCTGGCAGTCCGGGGGCAGGGGCGACAGGACTTGAACCTGCAACCTGCGGTTTTGGAGACCGCTGCTCTGCCAATTGAGCTACGCCCCTTTGGTCGATCCGCAGTGTCTCGTGCGAGCACCTTGTCGATCGACCCATCTGCGATCACATGACACGCGCGCTACCCCATCGGCTTGTACGAGCACCGAAGAGCAGCGCGCTGCGCTATACGATCCCAGAAGCTTTAGTGTACTGCATTGCCCCGGAACAAACCCAATCCGCCCGGCCGTCAGGCCAGGCGAACCGTTGCCGTAGCCCGCCCGAAGATCTTACGACCTTCCGACTTCGCCACGATCGCGACCACTGCTGTCTTGCTTTCCGGGTCCAACGCCTTGATCTTGCCGTTGAACTCGATCGCGGCGGCCGCGTCGGCCTCCACGAATACCGGACTGGTGAAGCGAACGTTGTATTCCTTCACCGCACCGGGGTCTCCCAGCCACTCCGTGACGAAGCCGGCCCCGATGCCCATGGAGAGCATGCCGTGACCGACGACGCCGCGCAAGCCGGCAAGTTCGGCGACGTTGTCGCTCCAGTGGATCGGATTGGGATCACCCGAAACACCGGCATAGTTGACGAGATTACCGCGCGTGAGCGTCACGACCTTGGTGGGAAGTTCTTCCCCGACCAGGACGTCTTCGAAGCTACGAAGGGTCATGCATCATCACATCCTTGACCGCATGCGCGATATTGGCGTCCACCTCGCCACCGGTACGACCCACCAGGGTGGTCCACGACGTCAGCACCAGATTGTCGAACTGATCGGTGATGATGTTCTTCGTGGTGATGATGTCGCTGCCGGCCGCCTGGCGGAACTCCTCCAGGTACACGTCACAGAACAGGCGGTCGCCCGCCTGGATCGGCCGGTGGAACACGAGCCGCTGATCGGTCTGCATGATCTGGCTGAGGTCGTAACCCGTGACGACTTCCTCGAACAGCTTGCGCTGCGCGATCATGCCGACGATCGAGATGAACGTGAGCGGTGCGATCAGGCCGTCGTAGCCGAGGCCCTTGGCTGCTTGCTCGTCGTGGTGCGCAGGATGTCCGTCGAGTACAGCGCGGGCGTACTCGCGAATCTTCTCGCGACCGACCTCGTAGAAATCGTCGACACGGTAGTGGTGTCCGACCATGGACTTCGCATGCGCGGCGACGTCGAACTGGATCCCGGCCTGTTCCGTCACGTCCACAGAGTCTTCGGATACGAGTGCGTCCGTCATACGCAAAAAACCTCCGCAATTCCGCCCAGGACGCCAACAGGCGCGGTCGGTATTGCGGAGACCTTACGCGTCGACGTCTATCGAATCAGGCTACTTCGACTCGCGGTGCGACTGATGCGTACCGCAGTTCGGGCAGAACTTCTTCAGTTCGAGCCGATCGGGGTCGTTGCGACGGTTCTTCTTGGTGATGTAGTTGCGGTGCTTGCACACCTCGCAGGCCAGGGTGATCTTCGGCCGGACGTCTGTAGAGGAGGCCACGGGATGCCTTCTTTCGGTTAAATCTGACCAGGATCGATCAGGTGGTTCTTTCAACTTTGGTAGCGATGGCCGGACTTGAACCGGCGACACAACGATTATGAGTCGTTTGCTCTACCAACTGAGCTACACCGCCTCGGTGTCATGTGCCGCGCGGAATCAAGGCACACAATCCAGCGAGCCCCCTGACGGAATCGAACCGTCGACCTTTTCCTTACCATGGAAACGCTCTGCCGACTGAGCTAAGGGGGCGCGGCCGCCTGAGCATCTCTGCTCGCTGCGGCCTCCAAAAGATTACACACACTCGCCGTCAGCACAAAATCAGCAGGTAGTGGCGCCAAAAGCAACGATCGGACGCCACTTCCCGCGCGGGCCTCCACGGTCACACGCCGGCTGGTGCCCGGCGCTTCGGCGACCGGTGTGGCGGGCGCGCACCACCGACCGCACCGGCCGCGACCCTCCCGGGAATCCACCCCCGAACGCACGACAGCCCCGGTTCCGAAGAACCGGGGCTGTGTGGTGGCAGGTGTAGGATTCGAACCTACGTAGGCGTAAGCCGACGGATTTACAGTCCGCTCCCATTGGCCGCTCGGGCAACCTGCCGGGTGCTCTCGGGACCGTGTCCCTGATGCGCTTGGAAGAATACAACGCATACCCCCCTGAAATGCAAACCGGGTGGTTACGGGCGCGAACGACCCGATAGCGTCGGCATGACAACCCCGTACAGACCGATCCGAAGTGGAGATAGACGTGGCTGATTCGTCGTTCGATGTGGTGAGCAAGGTCGACCGTCAGGAAGTGGACAACGCCCTGAACCAGGCGGCGAAGGAAATCGCGAACCGCTTCGACTTCCGCAACACCGGCGCGAGCATCGAGTGGTCCGGCGACGAGAGCATCGTGATCACCGCCGACACCGAAGACCGCGTCAAGGCGGCGCTCGACGTGTTCAAGGAGAAGCTGATCCGGCGGGATCTGTCCCTCAAGTCGTTCGAGACCGGCGATCCGATGCAGTCGGGCAAGGTCTACAAGCTCACCGGCACCCTCGTGCAGGGCATCAGCCAGGAGAATGCGAAGAAGATCACCAAGCTGATCCGCGACGAGGGCCCCAAGGGCGTCAAGGCACAGATCCAGGGCGACGAACTGCGAGTGAGCAGCAAGAAGCGCGACGACCTGCAGGCGATCATCGCGCTGCTCAAGAACGCCGATCTCGACGTCGCACTCCAGTTCGTCAACTACCGCTGAAAACCACCCCACCGGACATCAGGCACCGCCCGCGCGTCGTACGCGCGGGCGGTGCCTGTTCGAGGGTGGTTACCGGTGCTGCGGCCTCACCGCAGTCCCGCCATCTTTTCGAGCCGGGCGATGCGCTCCTCCATCGGCGGATGGGTGGAGAACAGCCGGCTCATCTTGTCGCCCGCCCGGAAGGGGTTGGCGATCATCAGGTGCGACTGCGCGGCGAGTTGCGGCTCGGGTGGCAGCGGCGCGGCCTGCGTGCCGCGCTCGAGCTTGCGCAGGGCGGACGCCAGGGCCAGCGGATCCCCCGTCAGTTCGGCGCCGGACTGGTCCGCCTGGTACTCCCGCGACCGGGAGACCGCGAGCTTCACCACGGACGCGGCAATCGGCCCGAGCAACGACACCAGCAGCAGCGCGATCGGGTTCGCGCCGCCTTCCCGGTTGCCGCCGAATGCCCCTGCGAAGAACGCGAAGTTGGCGAGACCGGAGATGACCGCGGCCATGGCGCCGGCGACGGACGAGATCAGGATGTCGCGGTTGTAGACGTGCGACAGTTCGTGTCCGAGGACGGCGCGTAATTCGCGTTCGTTGAGGATCTCGAGAATGCCGCTGGTGCAGCACACAGCGGCGTTGCGCGGATTCCGCCCGGTGGCGAACGCGTTGGGCGCGTTGGTGGGGCTGACGTACAGACGCGGCATCGGCTGATGTGCCGCCGTCGCCAGTTCACGGACGATCCGGTAGATCACCGGTGCCTGCACTTCGGTGATCGGCTGCGCGTGCATCGAACGCAACGCGAGCTTGTCGCTGTTGAAGTACGCGTACCCGTTCACACCGACCGCGAGCAGCACCGAGATCAGCAGGATCGTCGAATTCTGGAACAACGCGCCGATGAAGACGATCAGCGCCGACATTCCCACCAGCAGTCCCACCGTCTTCAGACGGTTCGCATACCCGTGCACGTGACGCTCCTCCCCCACCCCGTGCCGGACGTGTTCGCACGGCGGTGGACTGTTCGTCAGGTCAACGAACGGCGAGGCGTACCGGTTCCACCGCGGAGGGCGGCCGGAGCGGGGCCGGAAGAGGTCAGCCCACCCTGGCGATGGTGAAGTCGACGAGTTGCCGCAGCGCCTCGTTGGCGGGCCCCTGGGGCAACGCGTCGAGTTCGGTGTGCGCGCGCTGGGCGTAGGTGTCGAGGGTCCGCTTGGCGGCGTCCATGCCGGGCGACCGGACGAGGAGGTCGAGAGCCTCGGCGACCTTTGCCTCGTCTTCGATCGGCCCGACGAGCAGTTCACGAAGGCGGTCCGCGTCGGGCCCGCTCTCGCGCAGCGCGTAGAGCACCGGCAGGGTGTGTACGCCCTCGCGGAGATCGGTACCGGGGGTCTTGCCCGACTCGGACGTGACCGAGGAGATGTCGATGATGTCGTCGACGATCTGGAATGCGGTGCCGACCGCGTCGCCGAGTCGCTCGAGCCGCGCGACGTGTTCCTCGTCGCCGCCGGAGAAGGTTCCGCCGAATCGGCCGCTCGCCGCGATCAGGGACCCGGTCTTCTCCCACACCACCCGCAGGTAGTGCTCGACCTGGTCCTGCTCCTGCCGCGCACCGATCGTTTCGCGCATCTGGCCGGTCACGAGTTCGGCGAACGTCTCGGCGATGATCTGCACCGCCGACGGGCCGAGGGTGGACACCAGGCGGGACGCATGAGCGAACAGGTAGTCGCCGGCGAGAATCGCGACGCTGTTGTTCCAGCGCACGTTCGCGCTCGGCGCGCCGCGACGCATCGTCGCCTCGTCCATCACGTCGTCGTGGTAGAGCGTCGCGAGGTGGACGAGTTCGACCACCGTCGCCGCCGTCACGACCGACGGGTCGGTGGGGTTGGGGCCGAGTTGCGCGGTCAGGATCGTGAACAGGGGCCGGAACCGCTTGCCACCCGCCTTCGCGAGGTGCAGGGCCGCCTCCGTCAGGAAGTCCTCTCCGTCCGACAACTCCTGGACGAGCAGCGCCTCGACGTTCGCGAGTCCGTCGCGCACGCCGGCCGCGAGACCCGCGTCGCCGAGTTCCACACCGGCAACGACGGTGTTCGATACCGCATCGGCCGGACCGGCGGTCCGTGCCGCCCCCTCAGTGCTCACGATGACGTACCCATCCTCTTCTGTCGCCTCGGCCTCACGGTAGTGAACCTAGCCGCTACACCACCAGACCACCTCGTCGAGGCGGCAAAGTCGTGCCTGAGAGGATGGATACGTGGCTAGCGAAAACTCCGCGAGAGAGCCGCGGCAATCCCGGTCCTGCGTTCCCGACACTACCGATGTTCTCGTCGTCGGTGCCGGTCCCGCCGGTTCGTCGGCTGCGGCATGGGCGGCCCGCGCCGGGCACGACGTGCTGCTCGTCGACGCCGCGACCTTCCCCCGCGACAAGACGTGCGGCGACGGGCTCACCCCGCGCGCAGTCGCGGAACTGGACCGGCTCGGCCTGGGTGACTGGTTGCGTACCCACACCGTCAACCGCGGGCTGCGACTCGAAGGCTTCGGCGGCCGCTTCGAACTGCCGTGGCCAGAGTCCTCGTTTCCTTCGATGGGCAGCGCCGTGCCGCGCATGGAGTTGGACGACCGGATCCGCCGGGTCGCCCTGGATTCCGGCGCTCACATGGTCGAAGGCGCCAAGGCCGTCGACGTCGAGCGTGACGGTGGCCGGGTGACCTCCGTGATCTTCCGCACCGAAGACGGTCCGCGCGCGGTGTCGTGCCGGCGGCTCGTCGTCGCCGACGGGGTGCGTTCGCCGCTGGGCAAGGTGCTCGGACGCCAATGGCATCGCGACACCGCCTACGGCGTCGCGGTTCGCGCCTATGCCACGTCGACACGCAGCGACGACCCCTGGATCACTTCGCATCTCGAACTACGCGACGATGCGGGAGCAATGCAACCCGGCTACGGCTGGGTGTTCCCGCTGGGGACCGGTGAGGTCAACATCGGTGTGGGCACTCTCGCCACCGCCGCACGTCCCGCACAGGGATCGTTGCGGCCGCTGATCGAGCTGTACGCCGGTAAGCGTCGCACCGAGTGGGGGCTCGGCGAGGTGACCCGCGTCGCGTCGGCACTGCTGCCCATGGGTGGTGCGGTGTCGGGCGTGGCGGGAGAGAACTGGGCGCTCGTCGGTGACGCCGCCGCGTGCGTCAATCCGCTCAACGGCGAAGGCATCGACTACGGACTCGAGGGCGGTCGCCTGCTCGCAGAGGTTCTCGACAGCGACGATCTGACCACCGTCTGGCCAGCGTTGCTCCGCGAGCACTACGGCGCCGCGTTCTCGACCGCGCGCCGGTTGGCGGGCCTGCTCACCGTGCCGAGGTTCCTGCCCACGACCGGTCCGGTCGCGATGCGGTCGCGGGCGATGATGAACGTCGCCGTGCGTGTGATGGGAAACCTGGTGACCGACGAGGACACCGACCTCGTGGCGAAGGCGTGGCGGACGAGCGGGCGCATGTCCATGCGGTGGGACCGCCGGCCGCTGTTCGCCTGACGCGCTGTGCAGCCTTCAGCGCCGAGCCGCTTCAGCGCACCGCGCTGTGCAGCGCCGCGATTCCTCCGGTGAGATTCCGCCACTTCACATCGCGCCAGCCCGCCGCGCCGATACGCACCGCAAGTTCTTCCTGCGTCGGCCACGCCCTGATCGACTCGGCGAGATAGACGTAGGCGTCGGGGTTGCTGCTCACGGCACGCGCGACACGCGGCAGGGCGCGCATCAGGTATTCCATGTACACCGTGCGGAGCGGTTCCCGTACGGGAGTGGAGAACTCGCACACCACCAGACGTCCGCCGGGCTTGACCACGCGGGCGATCTCCCGGAGACCGGCATCGGGGTCGCCGACGTTGCGCAGACCGAAGGAGATGGTCGCGGCGTCGAACACGCCGTCGCCGAACGGCAGATGCATCGCGTCGCCCGCGACCATCGGAACCTGCCGGAATGCTCCGGCCTCCAACATGCCCTTGGAGAAGTCGGTGGCGACGACCCACGCCCCGGAACGGCCGAGTTCGACGGTCGACACCCCGGTGCCGGCCGCGAGATCGAGGACCCGCTCACCGGGCTTCAGGTCGAGCGCGGCCCGCGTGGCGCGTCGCCATCCGCGGTCCTGGCCGAACGACAGGACGGTGTTGGTGAGGTCGTAGCGCGCTGCCACACCGTCGAACATGGACGCGACCTCGCGCGGATCCTTGTCGAGGGACGCGCGCGATCCGTGAGTGTTTGCCACGGCCGAAACGTTACCCGGCCACCGCCCGACGGCGGCCGAGGAGACCTCGTGGTCAGCCCACCGCGCGTGGCGGCACTCCGACACCCGGGCGGTCTCCGGTGGTCTCGGTGGTGCGCCGTCGCAGGTAGACGAGCACCGGCACCGCGATCATCCACGTGATCACGATGACGGACCCGGTGGGGATGAGCGCCACCCGGGCGTCGCGACCGGTGACCCGGACCAGATCGGGATCGCTGCGTGCGTACTGCACGGCGATGCGCTGGCCCGTCGTCAGGCCGGTGGGATACAGCACACCGAGTTCGGGGTTGTGCGTGACACCGTCGGGGGTGACGAAGGCGACCGCGGAGCGGAGGGATCCTGCCGACAGGACCTCGGCGGTCGCGGTTCCCATGTCCTGTTCGATGGTCCGGTCGTTGCGCAGGGCACCGAGAAACAGGGCCACCGCCAGTGCGGAGAGCGCGATCGCGACCGTGAGGACGGCGCGGCGCGCGCGTTCGGTTCCGGTCACAGCTGAGCCCGCACCGCCGCATGCAGTTCACGCAGGACTGCCCTGTCGGTGGTGACCTCGACGACCCGGATCCCGCCCGCGGGGGCGGTGGTGTCGGCGAGGGCCGTCGCGAGCCCTTGCAGATCCACGCGCTGGTGCGGGACGCGGTAGGCGGCGCACAGCGCACCGAGATCCATTCCGTGCGGGGTGCCGAAGACTCGCTCGAACACTCCGGCGTACTGCGGGTCGCCCTGTTCGAGCAGTTCGAAGATGCCGCCGCCGTCGTCGTTCGCGACGACGATCGTGAGGTTGCGGGGCCGGGGCTCCGACGGTCCGATGAGCAGTCCCGCCGCGTCGTGCAGGAAGGTGAGGTCACCGAGCAGGGCGACGGTGCGGCCGCCGGTGTATGCGAGGGCAGCGCCGACCGCCGTCGACACCGTCCCGTCGATCCCGGCGACACCGCGGTTGGACAGCACGGTCACGTTCGGCTTGGGATAGCTGACCAGCGCCGCGTCCCGGACGGGGTTGGAGGCGCCGAGCAGCAACTGGTCGCCGTCCTTCATGGCATCGGTGACCACCGCGGCGACGTGCAGTCCGGTGGCCTTCGGATGCGCATCGAGTTGGGCCCGCACCGCCTTGTCCGTGTGGGCGGTGAGTTGTCGGCACCGCTCGAGCCAGGCCTCGTCCGGAGCACCGGAGATCACCGCGCGGGTGCCGGTCGCCAGGACGTTGCCGGACACGTCGGGCCAGCGCGGGCCCGTGGTGAGGGCGTAGACGGCCACCGACGGGTCTGCCAGCAGGTTCGACACCGGCCGGTGCAGCGTCGGGCGGCCCGTGATGATCGCCTGCCGCGGCTTCAGTTGAGGCAACGCCATCGGATGCAGCGGCATCCCGTGCAGCGGCGCGGTCGGTTCGGCGACGGTGGGCAGGCCCGCGAGTTCGGGCCGCAGCGCCGCCCCGTGGCCGGAGACGACCACGGTGTCGGGAGTGAGATCGATCTCGACCGGAACGTCGAGGGTCGCGTGGCTGGTGGTGGTCCAGGCCTGGCCGTCCGGGCGGCCCTCGGGAGCGGATCCCTTCTGATCCGGTGCGGGGACGAGCGGTTCCCGCAACGGAATGTCGAAATGCACCGGGCCCGCGTTCCCCGACCGGGTGCCGCGCGCGGCAGCGAGCACGCGGCTGACCGCTGACCGCCACGCGCTGTTCTGCTCGGCGCTCTCGGCCAGTCCGAGGCTGATGGTCGCGCGGACCTGGGTACCGAACAGACCGAGTTGCTCGATCGTCTGGTTCGCGCCCGAGCCGAGGAGTTCGTAGGGACGATTCGCGCTCAGCACCACCAGGGGCACGCGCGCGTAGTTCGCTTCCAGCACGGCCGGCGCGAGGTTCGCTACTGCCGTCCCGGAGGTCATGACGACAGGCACCGGCCGCTTCGACGACAGGGCGAGGCCGATCGCGAGGAACCCGGCGGTCCGCTCGTCGATGCGCATGTGCAAGCGGAGCCTGCCTGCGGCATCTGCAGCCTGCAGCGCGAACGCGAGCGGTGCATTGCGCGAGCCCGGGCACAGCACGACATCTCGGACGCCGCCTCGGGCGAGTTCGTCTACGACTGCGGTGGCCTGGGCTGTGGACGGGTTCACGACGTCCAGGGTAGTGCGACCCGCCGCGGTGCCCGTGCTCCCCCGCGCCGCGCCGTGTTCCGGGACCGGCCGCGATCCGCGCCTCCGTGAGCACCACAATGGGGAGATGCGCACCGTCTTCGATCCCGCAGATCTGAGCCCCGGACGGTTCTACCGGCTGCTCACCGCCACGATCGTGCCTCGTCCCATCGCGTGGGTCTCGACCGTCTCGGCCGACGGGATCGCCAACGTCGCGCCCTACAGCTTCTTCACCGTGGCCAGCACCAATCCGCCGGTCGTGCAGTTCACGTCGGTGGGCCGTAAGGACAGTCTCCGCAACATCGAGGAGACCGGGGAATTCGTGGTGAACGTCGCGACGACTCCGCTGATCGAGCAGGTCAACGCCTCCTCGGCGAATTTTCCGCACGAGGTCGACGAGTTCGCGGAGGTAGGACTGCGAGCGGAACCGAGTGAGCGTGTGCGCCCGCCGCGGGTCGCGGAGTCACCCGCGTCGATCGAATGCACGCTGCGGCAGGTGATCGAAGTGGGCGACTGCTTCGTCGTCATGGGCGACGTGGTGGCGGTGACGGTGCGCAGCGAGGTACTCGCCGACGACGGCGCTCCGGACTTCGCGGCGCTCGCACCCGTGAGCCGGTTGGGCCGCGCCGAATGGGGACTGACGCCGCCGGTGCGGTCGCTCGAGCGCCCGACCGGCTGAGCCCACCGTCGCCACTGCCCGAAGCCGGGGGTTAGGGTCGGCTCAGTAGAAGGCGGCACCGGAAGGGTGGTCATGGCCGAACGCACCGAGGCAGCGCGCAAGGTGGCGAAATTCGTCAAACCCGCGACGCGCGAGGTCGTGCGCGCTCGCGTGCTGGCCACCGCACGGATCAGTCCGACGTTCGTACGCGTGACCATCGGTGGCGATGCGGTGTCGACCATCGGGCCGATGGGCTACGACCACTGGTTCCGGATGTTCTTTCCCGCGCCCGGTCAGCGCAGTTTCACACTGCCCTCGGCGACGGACGACCGTTGGTGGCCCGAACACCAGGTAATCCCCGAGGACGAGCGGCCCGTGCTGCGGAACTACACGTTCCGCCGCTTCCGAGCGCCCGGTGCCGGATCGTTCGGCGACACGGCAGAAATCGACATCGACTTCGCCTCACACGGCGACCTGGGGCCCGCGTCGGCGTGGGCGGAGACAGTCTCGGCCGGTGAAGAGATCGGTGTGCTCGACGAAGGAATCGGCTACGTCCCCGACGCGAGCGCGCACTGGCAGTTGCTCGTGGCCGACGAGAGCGCCCTGCCGGCGGTCGCGGGCATCCTCGAGTCCGTCCTCTCGGCTGATCCGGCGGCGGTCGCGGAAGTGTTCGTGGAGGTTCCACATCCGGAGGATCTCGCGGCGCAGCACCTGGCGACCGGCCCGAACGTGAGGGTCCATCCCCTCATCCGCACCGACAGAGCGGCGCGTCCGGGAGTTCTCGCCGTCGAAGCGGTGCGAGCCGCGACCCTCCCGTCGGCACGCGGTTGTGCGTTCGTCGCCGGTGAATCCGATCTCGCGACCGGGGTGCGACGTCACCTCGTGCGCGAGCGCGGCTGGGACAGGTCGGCAGTGACGTTCACGGGTTACTGGAAGTACGGCGAGCCCGTCTACTGAGGTCTCCCTCGGGAGAACCCTGCGACGAAAGCAGAACGTCGCGGTGCCGACCGGCCGGAGCCGGTGGTCACCGCGACGTTCGTCGGATCGATCCGCAGGATCGGATCAGCCCGCGTGCTTCTGGACGAGGTCGCCCAGACGGGGCAGAGCCTCGATGACGTGCTTCTTCGCCGAGGGACGCAGCGAGTCGTAGACCTTCTTGACGGCGGTCTTCGACGACCCGGCGATCTTCTCGTCGGTCACGCCGAGGAGTGCGTCGGCGACCGCGTCACCGCGAGCAACGAGGAAGTCGGCGAACGAACCGGCACCGGCGTACTCGATCCAGAACGGCTGGAGCCGCTCGACGAAGTCGGGGAGCAGGCTCTCGATCGCGCCGGGCACGACCGACGGTCCGACCTTCTTCACTGCGGCGTAGCCGCCCTTGAGGGCGAGGCCCGATGCACCCTTCTTGTCCGACACCTCGGCGTCGATCAGAGCTTCGACGTCGGCCTTGACCGCCGGGAACTTGTCGGGTCCGAGCAGAGCATCGTGCAGAGCTGCAACCACTTTCACTGCCTCCGTAAATGTGACACTTGTGACTGTTGGGACTGGGGGAACGATATACGACTCTGTAGCAGGTACATACTCGGCGTTCAGCCCAGCAGGGCGCGGCACCGTCGCAGCCGGTCGAACCACCACTGGGCACGGTCCGGTGCGGCCCGAACCGCGTCGAGCATCCCGGCTTCCGGGACCACCGCTCCGACCGGAAGCACGCCGCCGGACATGCGTCGCGCGGTCGCGACGTCAGCGGTGAAGAAGCCACCGGTACCGAGTCCGCACGCGAACGGCAGCTGCGGCAACGCGCCCGCCGCGGCGAGTCCGGCGCTCATTCCGACAGCGGAATCGAGCGCGCTCGAGACGACCACCTCGACGCCGTGAGCTGCGAGTTCGTCGGCCAGGGCCAGCAGCCTGCGCACCCCGCCGAGCGGAGCGACCTTCACCACGGCGACGTCTGCCCCACCGGCACGCACGACCCGCATCGGGTCTTCGGCTCTGCGGATGCTCTCGTCCGCGGCGATGCGCACGTCGGGTAGGCGCTTCCGGACAGCGACGAGTTCGGGCACGGTCGCACACGGTTGTTCGGCGTACTCGAGCGGTGCGTCCGCGGTGAGAGCGGTCAGCGCGGCGACAGCTTCGTCGACCGTCCAGCCGCCGTTGGCGTCCACGCGAACGCGCGGCACCAGTTCACGGACCGCCCGGACCCGAGCAAGATCCTGCGCGAGATCCTGGCCCGGTTCGGCGACTTTCACCTTCGCCGTGTCGGCGCCGGGGAACCGCGCGAGCACCTCGGGAACGCGGTCCGGATCGACGGCCGGCACTGTCGCGTTGACCGGGACCACGGACCGGACCGCCGGAGGATGACCGACCCATGCGGATTCGATTGCCGAACGGAGCCAGTGCACGGCCTCGTCGTCTTCGTATTCCGGGAACGCCCCGAACTCACCCCAGCCGACGGGTCCGCGCACCAGCAGCACCTCACGCCGGGTGATGCCCCGGAAGCGCACCCTCATGGGCAGCGAGACGACGACGACGCTCTCGAGAAGCTCGTCGGCGGACGGGAAGGCCGGGTCGGTCCCTGTGGGTAGGTCGGTCACTGCTCGTCGGTCACTGCTGGCCGGGCAGAAGCTGGATCATGAGAGCTTCGCAGTCGGCGAGGAGGTTGCCGTCGAGGTCGCGGAGTTCGGCCTTGCAGAAGGCCTTGCGGCCCTCGACCCGGTCGACCCATCCGTCGACCACCAGTTCCGTTTCGATCGGCGTGATCTTGCGGTAGTTGACGTGCAGATAGCCGGTGCGTGCGATCGGACGGCCGTTGGCGTGGATGACCATGCCGAACAGGTCGTCGAACAGCAGCGGCAGCGTGCCACCGTGCGCGGCGCCGTTCCCGCCGAGATGAAAACGGCGGAACATTCCGCGCTCGCGCACGCCGTCCTCGCCGAACTTCTCGATCTTCCACGGCAGCAGCAACGCACTGCCCCGGCCGGGAAGCTCGACGTTGAAGCCCGCCGGTGACCGGCCCTCGGGCACCTCGTACGGCTCGAGGAGTTCGACGAGCGCCTCGGTCTGCTCGATCGCCCGGTCGATCACGTCGTCCGGGGCGTGGGTCGAGACCATGAGGTCCTGCAGGCGCCGGAACGTGTCGATGAAGGTGCCGTAGTTCGGACCCGCCTTCACCGGCTCGTAGACGGGGAAACCTCCGTGGTGCTCGTAATCGTCGCCTACGTCTTTGCCGTCGACCTCTTCGGTACCTGCGCCGGTCTGCTCGCTCATGTGATGCACGTTATCCGCCCTACGGTCGCGCCGTACGTCGGCCCGGGGCTCTAAGGTGACGACGTGACCTTCGATTCCCAGTTGTGGCGCCCGGTTCCCGGGTTCGAGAACCTGACCGACATCACCTACCACCGTCATGTCACCCAGGGCACCGTCCGTGTCGCGTTCGACAGGCCGGAGGTACGCAATGCGTTCCGGCCGCACACCGTGGACGAGCTCTACCGTGCGCTCGACCACGCGCGGATGACGTCGGACGTCGGTGTCGTGTTGTTGACGGGCAACGGCCCGAGCCCCAAGGACGGCGGGTGGGCGTTCTGCTCCGGTGGTGATCAGCGCATCCGTGGACGCAGCGGCTACCAGTACGCGAGCGGCGAGACCGCCGACACGGTCGACAAGGCCCGCGCCGGCCGCCTCCACATCCTCGAGGTGCAGCGCCTGATCCGGTTCATGCCCAAGGTCGTGATCGCACTCGTCAACGGGTGGGCCGCAGGCGGCGGCCACAGCCTGCACGTCACGTGCGACCTGACACTGGCGTCGCGTGAGCACGCCCGCTTCAAGCAGACCGACGCCGACGTGGGCAGCTTCGACGGCGGCTACGGCAGCGCGTACCTCGCGAAGATGGTCGGGCAGAAGTTCGCCCGCGAGATCTTCTTCCTCGGCGACACCTACTCCGCCGACGACATGCACCACATGGGCGCGGTGAACCGGGTCGTCGCGCACGACGAGCTCGAGACCGTCGCGCTGGAATGGGCGGAGAAGATCAACGGCAAGTCGCCGCAGGCGCAACGCATGCTCAAGTACGCGTTCAACCTCGCCGACGACGGTCTCGTGGGCCAGCAGTTGTTCGCGGGCGAGGCGACCCGCCTGGCGTACATGACGGACGAGGCCGTCGAAGGCCGGGACAGCTTCCTCGAGAAGCGGGACCCGGACTGGTCCCCGTACCCCTGGTACTACTAGATCACTCGGGCGCGGCGCAGTGCTTGCCGGGCATCCAGCGGAACGGCGATACTGTCCGAGTGGAGTCCAGGGAGCACACGGGGCTCATCGAGCTGGTCCGCGCCTGGGACGAATCGATGGTCGACAACGACAGCCAGGCGATCGGCAGCTTCATGACCGACGACTGGATCATCGTCGCGCCTGACGGCAGCATCGACGGCCGCGAGCGGTTCCTGGAGCTCATAGCCTCGGGCGATCTGACGCACGACACAATGACCACTGAGGATCCCATCATCCGTGTCCTCGGGGACAGCGCGATCGTCGTGGCTCGGGGCGTCTCTGCCGGGGCGTACCGAGGCCGGCCGTTCCGCGAGCACGAGCGCTCCTCCAGCGTCTTCGTCCGCCGCGATGGGCGATGGGCGTGCGCCCTGACTCACCTGTCGAGCATCGCGCCGGAAACCCTCGAGAACGACGCCGACTGAGCTCGCCCTTCGGCGAAAGCGGTTCCGAGCGGGAAGCCGCAAGGACGGCCGGACCAGGGAGCAAGACGCGAGGCGGGCACTCCCTGTTCGGGAAGTGCCCGCCTCGCGTTCGTTGCCGGGAGCGTTACGCGGTCAAGCGCAATCGCGGCAGTACTCGCCGGAGCCGGAAGCCTTCCGGCTGTAGTGCTGGACGAGGAAGCAGCTCATGCAGGTGAACTCGTCGGACTGCTTGGGCAGGACGCGGACGGTCAGTTCCTCGCCCGACAGGTCGGCTCCGGGCAGATCCAGCGACTCGAGGATCTCGGCCTCGTCCGCGTCGGCCTTCTGGGTCGGCGTCAGCGCAAGTTCGTCCAGAGCAGTTTCGGCACCGAGGACGTCGGTGGTGCGAGGGGCGTCGTAGTCGGTCTTCATGGCTGTTCTCCTGGGTCGTCCGGTAACGGTCGTGGCGGGCGGCTTGCTCTGCCGAGCCGTGTAGGCACTGCGCTGCACCTGCCGGACATGATGTCCCGTTTGTCGGTTCGCCAAACACGCCCCCCGCGTTACCGCCGAAAGGTGTGCCGTCGGGCACACTCCGGGCCGCGGCCGATAAATGGTTCCGCCGGGCCGGCCGTACGATCGGCGAAGGCGGTCTGCACGATCCCGATCGGCGAAGACGAAGCACAATCACCGGAAGGCCTCGATGTGGAGATACTGAGCAGTCGCACGATCCTGCGGCCTCGCGACTACGAGGCGGCGCTGGAGTTCTACGGCGGGAAACTCGGTCTTGCGATCGCGCGGGAGTACCCCGCCGGCACTGTCTACTTCGCCGGTCAGTCGCTGATCGAGATCGCCGCCCACGGACGCGGAGATACGGACCAGACGTTCCAGGGTGCGCTGTGGCTCCAGGTCCGCGACGTGTACGAGTGCGAGGCCGAACTCGCCCTCGCCGGGGTGCCGATCGTGCGTGAAGCGCGGCAGGAGCCGTGGGGCCTGCACGAGTTGTGGATCGAAGACCCGGACGGAGTGCCCATCGTGCTCGTACAGATCCCTGCGGAGCATCCACTCCGGCGCGATATCCGCAACCCGGCAGGCGAATCGTCAAACCCCTCCGAGGCGTGATCTTCCCCACACCGGGGAACCCGCGAGCCCGCTCCCTGCACGTGGGCGCGGGATGGTGTCTCTGTTCACCCGGCCGTCGCTGTACTTTCCCGTGTCCGCTACCGCAGAATTGGAAGACGTGACCGCAGAGTTCGTTGTCCTACTGGTAGTGGTCGTCACTGCCCTCGCATTCGATTTCACGAACGGCTTCCACGACACCGGCAACGCCATGGCCACGTCCATCGCTACCGGAGCGTTGAAGCCGAAGGTAGCCGTCGCTCTGTCGGCTGTCCTCAATCTGATCGGTGCGTTCCTCTCCGTCGAAGTCGCGGCCACCGTCGCAAAAGGCGTCGTCGACCTAGGGACCGTCGGCGGTGAGGACCTTCTGCTGATCGTCTTCGCCGGCCTTGTCGGCGGCATCCTGTGGAACATCGCGACCTGGTTGTTCGGCCTTCCGTCGAGTTCCTCGCACGCCCTGTTCGGCGGTCTGGTGGGCGCGGCACTCGCGTCCATCGGCGTCAACGGCGTGGTGTGGGACGGCGTGCTCGGCAAGGTCCTTCTCCCCGCGCTGCTCGCTCCGGTCATCGCCGCCCTGGTCGCCACCGTCGGCACGTGGTCGATGCGCCGCCTGACCCGCGACATCTCCGAAGAGCGTCGCGACCGCGGCTTCCGGCTGGGCCAGATCGGCACCGCGTCGCTGCTCTCGCTGGCGCACGGCACCAACGACGCGCAGAAGACGATGGGCGTGATCTTCCTGGCGCTCGTCGCGCACGGCAGCATCACCGCGGACACCGATATGCCGTTCTGGGTGAAGTTCGCCTGCGCTGTCGCCATCGCACTGGGCACCTACCTCGGCGGCTGGCGCATCATCCGGACTCTCGGCAAGGGTCTCGTCGAGATCGCGCCGACCCAGGGACTCGCGGCCGAATCGTCGTCCGCGGCGATCATCCTGACGTCCAGCCACTTCGGCCTTCCGCTGTCCACCACCCACGTCGCCACCGGCTCGATCCTCGGCACCGGAATCGGCACCAAGGGCGCCGAAGTCCGCTGGGGCGTCGCCGGTCGCATGGTCGTCGCGTGGTTGATCACTCTCCCGAGCGCGGCGCTCGTCGGCGCCCTGTGCTGGGCACTCGCCCACGTGATCGGGGGCCTTGCGGGCGTCCTGGTGGTGTTCGCGCTGCTGTGCGGACTGTCGCTCTTCATGTGGCTGCGTTCGCGCAAGGAACCGATCGACGCCTCCAACGTGACGGCGGAGTGGGACGGTTCGCTCGTCCCCGCCGGAACCACGCCGGAACCCGTCGTCCAGGAAGGCCGCCCGTGAACATGCTGACCCACACCCTGGATTCGCTGTGGCAGGTCGTTCTCGTCGGCCTGGTGCTCGGGGCGGGCCTGCCGTCACTGTTCGCACTCGGTGTGCGGTCGCTGCACGCCGGCCGTGCGTCGGAGGAGAGTGCGCTGCAACCCCTCGGCATCGGGGGTGCGGTCGTGTGCTTCGCGATCGTCGCCATCGCCGTGATCTGCGGGATCCTGCTTCTGACTGCAGACTTCCTGTCGGGCACCTTCGGTATCCACGTTTTCTGACATCGCGTTTTCCGACGTCGCGTTCCCTCGTCGCAGGGTGTCGGCTGGAAGGAGTGCAGTGATCCCGAACCCGGTCCTCACGCATCGTGTCCGGTCCCGCGCGGTGCACGGTGGCCTGCCGAGCAGGCCCCTATGATCCTTCCGCCGTTCCTCACCTCCATCGTGGAGTGGCTCCGTGCGGGCTACCCCGACGGGGTTCCCGAACAGGACTACGTCCCGCTCTTCGCGCTGCTCTCCCGGCGACTGTCCGAGGAAGAGGTCGATCAGGTCGCCGACAGGCTCGTCGAAGACGGAGATCTCCCGATCGACAAGACCGACATCGCCGTTCTCATCACCAAGATCACCAACGAGATGCCGTCCGATCGCGACATCGATCGCGTCCACCGGCATCTCGGCACCGGCAACTGGGACCGGACGGACCACGATCTGTGACCACGTCCCGCGCATGACCGCCGTACTGAACACGCTTCCCGTCCCGTCGGGCGACGCCGTCCGCACCTTGCTGCCGACTCTGCAACGGCTGCTCGACGGAAGCGCTCCCCCGTTTCTCCCCGTTCCCGCTGCGGACGAGCGGGAGACACGGAGACTCACCGACGCTCTGCACCCCGGCGAGCCGATCGCCGAAAACATCGGCCTCGTGGTCGCGACCTCGGGCACCACGGGAGTGCCGAAAGGCGCGCAGCTCACCGCGGCCGCATTGCGTGCGAGCGGCGAGGCGACCTACGACCGCCTCGGTGGTCCCGGCTCGTGGTTGCTGGCCCTACCCGCGCATCACATCGCGGGCATGCAGGTACTGCTCCGCAGCGTGCTGTCGGAAACCGAGCCGTCCGTCGTCGACGTCTCACACGGGTTCGATCCGGGGCGGCTTCCCGAGGCGGTCGCGGCGATGGCCGGTCCGCGGCGCTACACCTCACTCGTTCCGACCCAGCTGATCAAGGCTCTCGACCATCCCGGTGCACGGGCAGCCCTCGCGGAACTCGACTCGATCCTGCTCGGCGGCGCCGCCGCCGCCGCCTCGGTGCTGCGGCGTGCAGCCGACGCCGGACTGAAGGTCGTGCGGACGTACGGGATGAGTGAGACGTGCGGCGGCTGCGTGTACGACGGTGTCGCTCTCCCCGGCGTGCGGGTGCGTGTCGGTGAGGATTCGCGGGTCTGGCTCGGCGGCGCGACCCTCGCGTCCGGCTATCGCGGGCTGCCCGACCATCCCGCCTTCGCGGAGGCGGGATGGTTCCGGACGGACGACGCGGGAGTGCTCGACGGCGGAGTGCTCCGGGTGCTCGGCCGGCTCGACGAGGCCATCTCGACCGGTGGGCTCACCGTCGTGCCGCAGGTCGTCGAAGCCGTGCTGACCGAACATCCTTCGGTGCGGGAGGTTGCGGTCATCGGTCTCCCCGACGAGCGGCTCGGACAGCGGGTGACCGCGATCGTCGTCGCCGCGGACGGTGCGGTTCCCACCCTGGAGGCGCTGCGCGAGCACGCCGTCGCGTCCCTCGACCCGACGGCGGCACCGCGGGAACTGCACGTGGTCGACGCCCTTCCCGTCCGCGGACCGGGCAAGGTCGATCGTCGCGCGCTCGTCACCCGCTTTTCGTAGCGCCGCTCCGCACCCCCGAGACGGGTGGTGAAACCGGCCGGCGCCGAAGTGCGAAGATCGATGCATGGCAACCGCTGGTCACTGGATCGAAGGCGCTCGTCCGCGCACCCTCCCCAACGCGATCGCACCCGTCTTCGCGGGCACGGGCGCGGCCGCCGCTCTCGGCGAGGCCGTGTGGTGGAAGGCATTGCTCGCGCTCGTCGTCGCGCTCGCATTCGTGATCGGCGTCAACTTCGCGAACGACTACTCCGACGGTGTTCGGGGCACGGACGACGACCGCGTGGGCCCGGTGCGGCTCGTCGGTTCGGGTTTGGTGGCGCCTGCCCTGGTCAAGCGGGCGGCGTTCGCCTGCTTCGGGATCGGTGCGGCGGCGGGAATCGCGCTGGCACTGACGAGTGCGTGGTGGCTGATCGTCGTCGGGGCGCTGTGCATCGCCGGCGCCTGGTTCTACACCGGTGGTCGCACTCCGTACGGCTACAACGGTCTGGGTGAGGTCGCGGTCTTCGTCTTCTTCGGCCTGGTCGCTGTGCTGGGCACGCAGTTCGTGCAGGCGGGACGCGTCGACTGGGCGGGATTGGCGTGTGCGGTGGCCGTCGGTTCCTTCTCCAGCGCCGTGCTGGTGTCGAACAACCTCCGTGACATTCCCACCGACACGGTGACCGGCAAGCGGACGCTCGCCGTCCGACTGGGCGATGCCCGCACACGTGTGCTGCATCTCGTTCTCGTGACGGTGCCGTTCGTGATGTCGGTCGCGCTCGTGGCAGCGACGCCGTGGGCGCTCGCCGGCCTGCTCGCCGCTCCGTTCGCCGTGCGCGCCAACACCCCGGTCCGATCCGGGGCGTCAGGACTCGATCTGGTGCCGGCTCTGCGCGACTCCGGGTTGGCGATGCTGGTGTGGGCGGCAGCGACCGGTCTGGCGCTGGCCCTGGCCTGAGCGCCGTTCCGGGCGGCCGCAGCACGACCGCCCGGAAGGGATCACCCTCAGCCGCGGTCGGGTACGGCCAGGCCGAGGACGAAGTTGACGAGCGAGATGATGATCGCGCCCCAGAACGCGGCCCAGAATCCGGCGATGGTCAGCCCGTAGTCGGTGAATCCGCTGAGCCAGGCGGTGAGCCAGAGCATCAGTGCGTTGACGACGAGGGTGAACAATCCGAGGGTCAGGATCACCAGGGGAAGCGACAACATCTTCACCAGGGGTTTGACCAATGCGTTCACGGCCGTGAATATCACCGCGAGGACGACGAGCGTGATGATCGTCCCGAGGTCGGTCTCGGACGCGCCCCCGGGCTCGGTGATCGAGATGCCGTCGACGAGTCGGGCGGCAAGCCAGAGGCCGATCGCGTTGATGATCAGGCGCAATACGAGTGAAATCATGCAGCCACTTTGGCACACCGCCAGTGGTGCGTTCGCAGAGGTTCAGGCAGCGGCGTCGAGAAGGTCGGTGACGCGTTGCCGCAGTTCGTCACGGCCGATGTGCGGGGTGACGAGTGCGGCTGTCGGGGGGTCGTCACCGCGGAGCAGTCCGAGCAGGAGGTGTTCCGCGCGGATGACCCGATCGTGACGGGCCACTGCCTCCCGCAGAGACAGTTCGAGCGCCTTCTTGGCGCCTTTGTCGAACGGAATGTGGCCCGACCGGCCCCAGAGGTTCTTCCGTCCCGTGCCCTCGGGTCCGGCCGGATCGGGGTCGAGGACTCCTTCGCCGAACGTCTCCTCGAGCCGGGACTTCACCGCGTCGAGATCGATGCCGATCGCGTCGAGTGCGGCAGCGTCGTCGGCACCCAGCGCGTCGCCGGATGCCTGTGCGGCGCAGTCGGACCGGAGCCCGTCGATGGTGAGCCCGGCGTCGGCCAGCAGGGTTCGCAGAGGTTCCTCCGCACTGACGACGGTTCCGAGAAGCAGGTGCGATGGGTGGATTCGTGGTGCGTCGAGCCGTTTCGCTTCGGTTTGCGCGGCGACGACCGCGGACCGGGCGCTGTCTGCGAATTTTTCGAACATGACGATTACCTGCGCTTCCGGTTGTGCTTCTGGTGGACGGCCTGTCTGCTCACTTCGAGTTCGTCGGCGATGGCCTGCCAGGACCATCCTTGATTGCGCGCGTTCTCGACCTGGACCGTCTCGAGCCTTTCGAGCAGGCGTCGTAGTGCACGGACCGCCCGCAGGCCCACTTTCGGATCGGGGCTCGCGGCAGATGCTGCGAGGTCGGTGGTTTCGGTCATGTTGTCAATGTAGGTTGACACTCCGGGTGTGTCAATGGATGTTGACATGATGAAGGAGATCGACCGAATCCAGCCGAGCGCTCACGCGCCCGTAGTGGGGCTCCACGTTCCGGTGGCCAGGAACTTTTCGAGGACGGCGCCCGGTTCCGCGAGGTCGAGCGACTGCGCAGCGATCCAGTCGTCGGAGAAATACGTGTCGCTGTAGCGTTCGCCGCCGTCGCACAGCAGCGTCACCACGCTCCCCCGGCGGCCGTCGGCGAGCATTTCGGCCAGCAGACCGAACGCCCCCCAGAGATTGGTGCCCGTGGACCCGCCGACGCGACGGCCGAGCGTGTCGCTCGCGTGCCGCATCGCGGCGATCGACGCGGCGTCCGGAACCCGGATCATGCGGTCCACGACCTGCGGGACGAACGACGGTTCCACACGCGGCCGCCCGATGCCTTCGATGCGGGAGGGCAATCCGGTGGTGTGGTCGGCAGAGCCTGTCTCGTAGCCGCCGAAGAACGCTGAGTTCTCCGGATCGACCACCGCAAGCCTGGTCCGGTACCGCCGGTACCTGATGTATCGGCCGAGGGTCGCGCTGGTTCCGCCGGTGCCGGCACCGACCACGATCCAGTCCGGTACCGGATGCTGTTCGAATTGCAACTGCGAATAGATGCTCTCGGCGATGTTGTTGTTCCCACGCCAGTCGGTCACCCGCTCGGCGTTTGTGAACTGATCCATGAAGCACCCGCCGAGTTCGTCCGCGAGGCGGCGCGCCTCGCTGTACATCTCCGGCGGGCTGTCGATGTAGTGGCACCGGCCGCCGTGCGCCTCGATCAGCGCAACCTTGGCCGGCGACGTGGTGCGCGGCATCACCGCGACGAAGTCGAGACCCAGGAGTTTCGCGAAGTACGCCTCGCTGACCGCGGTCGACCCGGACGACGCCTCGACGATCGGAGTGTCCTGCCGGATCCAGCCGTTGCACAGGCCGTACAGGAACAGCGAACGCGCGAGCCGGTGCTTGAGGCTGCCGGTGATGTGCGTCGACTCGTCCTTGAGATACAGCTGGACGCCCCAATCCGCAGGAAGCGGATACCGCAGAAGATGGGTGTCGGCGCTGCGCTGGGCGTCGGCTTCGATCAGCCGGACGGCGTTGTCCACCCAGTCACGCGGCTCGCTGCGATCGACGATCACGGCGCCCGCATCGGTCACTTGCGACCCTCACCGCGCAGCCGGTTCTCCAGATCTTCGCGGTCGGTCCGCCGGCGCTCGTCGACGGCGGCGATGCCCTCGGTGACCCGGCGACGAAGCGACTTGAAGAGCACCAGCGAGACCGGGAGCGCGATGAGCACGGCAAACAGCGCCGCGACCAGGAGCGGGATCTCGACACCGAAGATCCGCGGGACGTACAGAATCACCACGGCGAGGACGATGACGAGGCCGAGACGCGCGAGCGAGTACAACGCCACGTCGCGGACGAGCGCGCCCGTTCCCGACGACCGCCCGGCGCCCTCGACCCGGGCTCCGGGCGTGGGGTGTGAAATGCCCTCGGAGCGGTTATCCGATGCAGAGTCGTGTTCCGGGGAGTGCCTGCGGCGTTCGTCGTTCACCTGACCAGGGTAACCGCCGGAGCCGCACGGCCTCACTGCCGGAGCGGGACGGACTCGGGGCACGGACCCCCTACCCAGCCGAATGCTCGTCCGTTTTGTCTATTACTTCCGCTTTACCAACGGCTGACCGTTCGAGCAACCAGGGGTTCCGGTGCAACCATGTCATTGGACAACACGATCGAATACCTCGATCAAGGCAATCCAACCGGGAGGATTTCAACATGAGTGCACCCACTTTCAACGGCGCTAAAGAATCCCTGCTTACTCCGGGCCAGGTGGCAGCTCTGTTCCACGTGGACCCGAAGACGGTCACGCGCTGGGCGCATGCGGGTCGACTGGGCTCACTGCGGACACCGGGAGGACACCGTCGTTTCCGCGAGTCCGAAGTGCTCACCCTGCTCCGGTCACTGACGACCGAAGCCACGCGCTGACCCTGCGCCGCTGAAAACTCCGCGGTTCACCCCGCAGCGGACCCGACCGCTGCGCGAACCTGCGGATTGCGCACCACCACCCGGACACGGGCCTGTTCACCGGGACTCACCCGTCACAGCGGGCACATCTCCGGGGCGCATAGACTGTGGGAACGTAGGACTGCCGGCACCGGATCCCCCCGACGGTGCCGTCCACGGCAAGGAGGTGCGTATTGCTCTACCTGTTGGCCCTCATCGGCGCAGTGACACTGGCCGTTTTGTTGTGGAAGGCATACGGGCCCAAGTCCGGCACGACCCCGACGCGTGTCGTCGGTCCCGACGACGACCCCGAATTCCTCTGGAAAGTCGACCGCGAAGTGCGTCGCCGTCCGCCGGACGATTCGGCGCAGGACACCGGCGAGCCCGGGAAGTGACGAACCCCCGATAGTGCTGCAATCGCCGGGCACACAGGCGCCCGGCCATCGAAGACCCCGGCGGTCGGAACCCCCCCCCGCCTCAAAAATTCTCGGATGACACACCGTTCTGTACCCGTGGCCGCTCGATCGGGCGGCCCCCGGCGGGACGCGCTCCGGACGAGACGAAACCGTCGGCGACATCGGCCGCGAGTTCGAGCAGAGCCCGGCGGGTTCCGTCCTGCAGGTGCCCGAGGTCGATGTCCGCGCCCTCCTCGAGATGCGGATCGAACGGCAGGACATGCACCGCGCGGCAGCGCTGCGCGAAATGCCCCACGAGCCGGTCCAGATCGACTTTCCCCGAGCGCGGCCGCACCGCATTGACCACCGCGACGGACCCCGCGACCAGATCCCGATAACCGTGCGCCTCGAGCCAATCGAGCGTCGCCGAGGCACTCTGCGCGCCGTCCACCGACCCCGAACTGATGACGATCAGGGTGTCCGCATTCCCCAGGATCGAACCCATCGCCGAGTGCATGAGTCCGGTTCCGCAATCGGTGAGCACGATGCTGTAGAAGCGCTCGAGCACCGCGAGAGTGTGTTCGTAGTCCTCGCCGCTGAATGCTTCCGACACCGCCGGGTCCGCGTCGGAGGCGAGCACTTCGAGGCGATGCGGGTTCTGCGACATGTATTCGCGGACGTCGGCGTAGGTGACGAGACGCTCCTCGTCGCGCAGAAGAGTCCGCACCGTCGCGGTGGTCTGGGTGGCGATCTTCTGGCTGAGCGTCCCGCGGTCCGGGTTCGCGTCCACCGCGACGACCCGGTCACCGCGGAGGGCCGCGAACGTCGAGCCCAGGGTGACGGTGGTGGTCGTCTTGCCGACGCCGCCCTTGAGGCTCAGCAGCGCGATCCGGGAACAGCCGTGCGACGGCGTGCGCACCCGTTCGACGAGTTCGCGCCGGCGTTGCTCACGGGCGCTGTCGCCGATCGTCAGGAGGCCACCGGTCGCCTGGAACACCGCGCGACGCCACCCCTTGCGCGGCGGCGGGGCCACCGGCCGGACCAGGAGCGATGCGTCGAGATCGCGCGCCGTCGGTCGCTCACCCTCCGGTAGCTGCGTTCCGTCCCCCACCGCGTCTCCCCCCGCTGTTCGTCTGCGACGCGAGACGATAGCAGGGTCGGGTCGGTTCGGCCCGCCAGTTCGGTTCGGCCCGCCAGTTCGGTTCGGACCGGCGGTCAGTTCAGGCCGGCGTAGGAGTGCAGGCCCGACACCACCATGTTGATGATGAACAGGTTGAACAGCATCGCCACGAAGCCGGCGACGTTGATCCAGGCCGCGCGGGTGTTGCGCCAGCCCGAGGTGGCACGCGCGTGGAGGTACGCGGCGTAGATGACCCAGGTGATGAACGAGACGGTTTCCTTCGGGTCCCAGCCCCAGAAACGGCCCCAGGCGGCTTCCGCCCAGATCGCGCCCAGAATGATGCCGGCGCCGAACAGCGGGAATCCGATGATCGTCGTGCGGTAGGCGAGCCGGTCCAGGGTCTGCGCGTCCGGGAGACGCTGCGCGATCGCGGCCATCACCCCCCCGCTCGACGCTTCGCCCTTCGGGAAGCGGATACGCAGGAGGAACAGCAGGCTGGCGACGCCCGAGACGAGGAAGATGCCGCTACCCACGCTGATGATCGTGACGTGGATCGGCAGCCAGAACGACCGCAGGGCGGGCACGACGGGCGCGGCATCGGCGTACAGCACCGTCGCCGCGAGGAACATGAGGATCAGCACCGGGACCAGCACGTATACCCACATGATGCGGTACGACGGCTTGCGGAGCACGACGAGACCGAAGACGATCGCGGCGGTACACGCCATTGCCACGAATTCGTACATGTTGCCGAGCGGGAACCGCTCGGTGGCGAGACCACGCATCACGATGGATGCGATCAGAAGACCGGCGACAACGACGACGAGCGCGCGTCCCATGTTGCCGAGACGCTGGGAGAACGTCCGGCCGGTGGGCTCGGACACCCGGCCCGGGCCGTCGACGGGAGCGTTACCCGAGGGGACCAGCGCACGTTCGCGTTCGCGCTCGGCGACGGCGTCGGCGCGGTACGTCGCGTACTCGGCAACCAGCAGGATCAGTGCGAGTACCAGCACTGCGAACGCGGACTCGAAAGCCCAGTCGCTGTACCGCCCGAGTGTGTCGTTGAGTGTCATGCCTTTTTCTCCTGTGCCGCCGAGGCGGAGGCGATGTCGTCGTGTTGTGCAGTGCCGGCGTGCGTGGGGGAATCTCCGAGTAGACGCTCGACGAGGCGGTCGAACTCGTCGCCCCATCCGGCCTGGTCGGTGCGCGCCAGCCCGCCGACCTCTACTACGGTTCGTCGTTTACCGTCTGTCACTGTACCGGCCGGATACACCCGGACCCAGACTCTCCGCCGTTTCACCACGAGAGACACCAGCAGACCGGCCATCATGGCGATCGCGGCGACCAGCACCCACTGCTGCGCCGGGTCGTGCGAGACCTGCAGATTCACGAAGTCGACGGCGCCGTCGAAGCGCACCTCCGTGCCGTCCGCCAGGGTCACGCTCTCCCCCGGCATGAGGTTTACGCGATCCTGCTTGACGAGACGGCCCTGGTTGATCAGTTCCTTGTTCAGCGCGAACAGCGACTGGGGGCTGCCGGTGTCGAGACCGGCTTCGCCCTTGTAGACGTCGATCGCGACCGCGGGATCGCGCATCGCGGGGAAGATCGACGACAGCAGGGTGCCGTGGAACGACGCGGTGGGCGCGAACAGTCCCTCGAGCGCGATCTGGTTCTTCCGGCGCTGCTCCGGATCGGTGTACATGTCGCCGGGCGGGTCGAAGCGCATCGCGCCGCTGCTGAGGAAGGTCGTGGCATCTTCCGGCGCCCACTGCAGCGTCTCGGACCTGGTTTCACCGTTGGGCCAGGTGATGGTGAACGTCGGCGCGTAGCCGTGGCCCTGGAGGTACACGCGATCGCTGCCGACGCGCAGCGGATGGTTGACCTTCAACTGCGCGTCGCGCCAGGTGTCCGACGAGAGATCGTCGCCGTACTGGTATTCGATGTTGGAGGTGAACATCTCGGCCTGGCCGTTGTCGAGGTAGTCGGCCGAGAAGTCGTTGACGCGCAGGCACATCGGGTTGAGCCCTGTGCCGTCGAGGTTCACACCCGCGATGAACGAGTCGAATGACGCCGGTGAGGTCGTGCAGAATTCCTCGCCGTTCGCGGCGAGAATGCGCTGACCCTCGTACCCGAGCAGCTTGCCGATCGCGACCGCAGCGAGCAGCGCGACGAGCGAGATGTGGAAGACCAGGTTCCCGACTTCCCGGAGGTAGCCCTTCTCCGCGGAGAGTGTGAGCTCACCGTCGCGTGCGCGGGGTCCGCCCTCGCGACGCTCGACCTTCCATCCGCGCAACTCGCCGCGGACCCGCTCGAGCACCACGTCGGGCGCGTCGTCGGCGGTGGTCTCGACGTGGTGGGGCAGGCGCGCGAAGTTGCGGGGCGCCGGCACCGGCGGGGTGCGCAGCGCGCGGTAGTGCGCGACGCAGCGGGGCAGGATGCAGCCGACGAGCGAGACGAACAGCAGGACGTAGATCGCGGTGAACCAGAAACTGCCGAACACGTCGAACAGTTCGAGCCGGTCCATGAAGGGCCCGAGCGTCGGGCGGGCGGCGATGTACTCGTCGACCTTGCCCGAGTTGAGGCTGCGCTGCGGCAGCAGAGCGCCCGGGATGGCGGCGAGCGCAAGCAGGAACAACAGCACCAGCGCCGTGCGCATCGACGTCAATCCACGCCAGGTGTTGCGCACGAGAGCGAGCGCCCTCCCGACGGGACCCTGGTGCGGCGGTGCCGGCTGCGGCGCGGGAGTTGACGTATCTGTGGCGGTCATACTGGCAAGGTCACTTCCGAGATGAAGGCGTCCCGAACCCAGGACACGAACACGTCCCATGCCCCGGTGACGAGAGCGATTCCGACGGCGATGAGCATGATGCCGCCGACGATTTGCACGGTACGCGCGTGGGTCCGCAACCAGCCCACTCCGCGCAGGGCCTTGGCCGATCCGAGGGCGAGCACGATGAACGGCAGGCCCAGGCCGAGGCAGTACGCCACGATCAAGGTCACTCCGCGTGCGGCGGTGGTGCCCTCGGTACCCGCCGCGAGCGAGATCACCCCGGCGAGCGTCGGGCCGAGGCACGGAGTCCACCCGAGGGCGAACACCGCGCCGAGCAAGGGAGCGCCGGCCAGGCTCGAGATGCGGCGGGGCTCGGGACGGGTGTCGCGCTGCAGCGCCGGGATGAGCCCGATGAACACCAACCCCATGACGATGGTGACGACGCCACCGATGCGCATGAGCAGTTCGCGGTTGACGGCCAGCGCCGAGATCGCCCCGAAAACCGAGGCGGTCGCCAGTACGAAGACCACGGTGAAGCCCGCCACGAACAGTGCAGCGGCGCCGGCCACGCGCAAGCGGCCGTCGTCCCGAACCTTCGTGGTGCGCGCACCGGCCTGATCCGCGGTGACCGCCGGCGCCTCGGCGCCCACGACACCCGCGAGGTACGAGAGGTAACCCGGGACGAGCGGGACCACGCACGGCGACGCGAACGACACGAGACCGGCGAGCATGCACGCTCCGATGGCGAGCAGCAGAGGCCCGGAGAGCGCCGTGTTCTGGAAGGAGTCGCCGACTCCGGAGGCGAGCACCGCATCCGCAGTACCCGACATCAGCATTCCCGCGCCCACTGCGCCGCCCACGGCTTACCCCTCGTCCGATTCCGCCGCGACCCGTTCGACGACGGGCTGCAAGTCGCTCGCCAGCAGTTCGGTGAGGAACACGGCGGCGACGCGGTGTTCGCGGTCGAGGACGACGGTGGTCGGCACGACGGACGTCGGATAGTTGCGGCCGAGCGCGAGGAGCGACCGCATGGACGGGTCGTAGATCGACGGGTAACCGACCTGCTGGGACACGACGAAGTCCTGCGCTTTGTCACGTTGGTTGTCGCGGACGTTGATGCCGAGGAACTCGACGCCGAGGTCCTTGGTGTCCTCGTAGACCTGTTCCAGGTCGTCGGCTTCGCTACGGCACGGCGCGCACCACTGGCCCCACACGTTGAGCACGACAACCTGCCCTGCGAAGTCCTCGAGGGAGATCGTGGTGCCTTCGTTCATGAGGTCGTCGCCGCTGAGCTCACCGAGGGTGCCGCGCTCGGCAGGCGGATCGTAGAAGATGCGCGTTTGCCCGCCCGGTGAGACGAAGTCGAACGTCCCGCCGGTGGCGACGGCATCGTCGCCGGTCGCGCACGACGAGAGGAGCCCGGCACCGAGCAGTGCCGCGCACATCGCCACGAAGAGCTTTCTCATGCGCCGTGGACATTCGGGTCGGAGGCACCGGCCGGCTCGGAGTACACGAGGTCGACCAGGGTGTCGCCCTCGTAGACGAGCGACGTGAGCGACGCGAGGGAGCACTGGCGGTGACGCGGGTCGTGCCACAGCCGCTCGCCCTCGAGGAATCGGCGCAGCGTCCACACCGGAAGCTGGTGGCTCACGCACACCGCTTCACGACCCGCCGCCGCAACGCGAGCGGCGTTGACGGCTGCGAGCATGCGGTGCGCGATCTGCAGGTAGGGCTCGCCCCACGACGGGGTGAACGGGTCGCGGAGCTTCCACCAGTGCCGCGGCTTGCTCAGCGCACCGTCGCCGACGGCCACCTTCAGGCCCTCGAAGTCGTTGGCGGCCTCGATGAGGTTTTCGTCGGTGCGGATGACGAGTCCGTGCTTTTCCGCGATCGGTCCCGCGGTCTGCTGCGCACGCTCGAGCGGCGACGCGACCACGTGCGCGATGTCGTGGTCCGCGAGGGATGCCGCGACGGCCCGGGCCTGCGCCTCGCCGGTTGCCGACAACCGGAATCCGGGCAGGCGGCCGTACAGGATGCCGTCGGGATTGTGCACCTCACCGTGCCGGAGCACGTGCACGATGGTGCGGGTCTCGGACTGGGCGGCTTCGGTCACGTGAGTATTCCTCGGGGTGATGGGCGGAGCGAACGGATCAGGACGGCTAGGTGCGGGGCGAGAGCGGGCGGTCGTGCGGTGCGATCACGGCGCGGTCGCGGCAGCCGCCGCGCGTGCCGCGTGCGGCAGTGCGTCGGCGATCCGCGAGAACGCGGCGTCGTCGAGGGCGGCCGAGACGAACCAGGTCTCGAAGGCGCTCGGCGGCGCGTACACGCCGTGCTCGAGCAGCGAGTGGAAGAACGCGGGGAACCGCCAGGTCTGCGCGGCCTTGGCCTCCTCGTAGTCCGTTACCGGGTCCTCGGTGAAGAAGACGCTGAGCAGGGTGCCGGCGTTCTGGATGCGGTGCGGTACGCCCTCGGATGCGAGGGCCTCGCCGAGAAGGCGGCCGAGTGTCGCGGCGTTGCGTTCGAGCGTCGCGTAGACGTCGGCGTCCGCGGCGCGCAGGCTCGCGAGACCGGCAGCGACGGCCACGGGGTTACCGGAGAGAGTGCCCGCCTGGTACACCGCGCCTGCCGGCGCCAGGTGCGCCATGACATCGGCGCGACCACCGAAGGCGGCGGCGGGCAGTCCGCCACTCATCACCTTGCCGAACGTCATCAGGTCGCCGGCGACCCCGTCGATGCCGTACCAACCGGTGGCGCTCGCACGGAACCCGGTCATGACCTCGTCCATGATCAGCAACGCGCCGTGCTCGCGGGTGAGCGACTTCAGCCCCTCGTTGAAACCGGGAAGCGGGGGCACGGTGCCCATGTTGCCGGCGGCGGCCTCGGTGATGACCGCGGCGATCTCACCGGGATTGGCCTCGAACACCGCGCGCACCGCGTCGAGGTCGTTGTAGGGCACCACGAGCGTGTCGCCCGCCTGCGCTCCGGTCACACCGGGTGAGGTGGGCAGGCCGAAGGTGGCGAGTCCGGAGCCCGCGTCGGCGAGCAGCGCGTCCACGTGACCGTGATAACAACCGGCGAACTTCACAATTTTGGATCGTCCGGTGAATCCGCGCGCCAGACGCACCGCGCTCATGGTCGCTTCGGTACCGGAGTTCACGAGCCGGACCTGTTCGACGGGCGCGATCCGAGCGACGATTTCCTCGGCGAGTTCGACCTCGCCGTCGGTGGGCGCACCGAACGACAAGCCGGATTCTGCGGTCGTGCGCACCGCCTCGACGACAGCGGGGTGAGCGTGTCCGAGGATCATCGGTCCCCAGGAACACACCAGGTCGACGTAGGTATTACCGTCGACGTCGGTGAGGGTGCAGCCCGAACCCGAGGCGATGAAGCGGGGCGTGCCGCCGACCGATCCGAAGGCACGGACCGGAGAGTTGACGCCTCCGGGAGTGACCTTCGATGCCCGTCGGAAGAGTGCGGCTGATCGGGTGTCGCGGTCGGGCGAAGCATCAGGGGTCGCAGTCACGACTTCCAGTGTCCCAGTTTCGCCGGATTTGCCAAAAAAGCAGTCGGTCAAACCTCTTGTGTTTCTTCTCCCTGACCGTTGGTAAAGGCTCCCCTTTCGGGGTCGGAGCGTCCTAGGGTCGAGGCCATGCCGACCACAGCTGAACACCTCCGCACCGCGCTCGACGGCGCATGGCACGACGCCCGTGACCGCGCCCGCACCGATCTCGCCCACGACGCCTTCGCGCCGCACTACACCCCGGACCTCGAGAAGGCCCGCGCCATCACGCTCGAGCAGATGAAGATTCTGGCGGAGCGCGGTTACGCGGCGTCCGGTTTCTCCGTGGAGTCGGGCGGCACCGGCGACCCGGGCGGCGCGGTCGCGTCGATCGAAATGCTCGCCATGTCGGATCTGTCGCTCATGGTCAAAGCGGGGGTGCAGTGGGGACTGTTCGGCGGCGCGATCGAGAACCTCGGCACCGAACGGCATCACAAGGAGTACATCCGGCCGCTGATCGACCTCGATCTGCTCGGCTGTTTCGCGATGACCGAGACCGGGCACGGCAGCGACGTCCAGGCTCTGGAGACCACCGCGACGTACGACCCCGCGACCCAGGAGTTCGTCATCCATTCGCCGACTCCGTCGTCGCGGAAGGATTACATCGGCGGTGCCGCGCAGCACGCCAGGGTGGCGGCGGTGTTCGCGCAACTCATCACGGAGGGTGAGTCCCACGGTGTGCACTGCTTCGTGGTTCCGATCCGCGACGAGAACGGCAACGACCTGCCCGGGGTGACCACCTCGGACTGCGGGCACAAGGGCGGCCTGCCCGGCGTCGACAACGGCCGCATCATGTTCGACTCGGTGCGGATTCCTCGCGAGAACCTGCTCAACAAGTACTCCGACGTCGAGCCGGACGGGACCTACGTCTCCACGATCGACAATCCGAGCCGCCGGTTCTTCACCATGGTCGGCACGCTCGTGCGCGGCCGCATCACGGTGGGCGGATCCGCCGGGGCAGCGGCTCGGGTCGCGCTGACCATCGCGACGAAGTACGCGGAGAAGCGCCGGCAGTTCGACGCGCCCGGCCGCGACGCGGAGGTGCCGATCATGGACTATCTGGTCCATCAGCGCCGTCTGCTTCCGCTCATCGCCCGCGCCTACGCGCTGGGGTTCGCCCAGAACGAGTTGCTCGGCACGATGAACCGTCTCCAGTCGATGTCGCTGGAGGATCTCGATCCGCAGGAGCAGCGCGAACTCGAGGGGCGCGCCGCGGGCCTGAAGGTCGCCAACACGTGGCACGCGTCGCAGGCGATCCAGGAGTGCCGCGAAGCGTGCGGCGGAGCCGGCTACATGGCGGAGAACCGGCTGACCGCACTGCGCGCCGACGTCGACGTGTTCACCACGTTCGAGGGTGACAACCACGTCCTCGCCCAGCTCGTGGCGAAGGAACTACTCACGTCGTACGCCGACGAGGTGCAGGGCATGAGCCCCGTGGACTGGATGCGCTTCGCAGCGACGACGATCTCCGACGTGGTCAAGAAGCGCACCGCCGCGCAGCAGATCATCCAGACCTTCGTCGATACCCGGCAGGACAACGAGGAGGACGGCAGCCTCTTCAACCGGGGTACACAGATGACGATGTTCGAGGACCGTGAGCAGTACCTGATCTCGACCGCGGCGCGACGCCTCCAGGCCGCCATGAACCGCGAGGAGAACGCGTTCGACGCGTTCAACTTCGTGCAGGACCACGTACTGCGCGCCGCCCAGGCGCACATCGACCGCGTGGTGCTCGAAGCGTTCGTCGCAGCGATCGGTGACTGCACCGACGAGACCGCGTGCGGTCTGCTCTCGGAGTTGTGCGACCTCTACGCGCTGTCCGTCATCGACGCGGACAAGGCCTGGTTCATGGAGCACCGGCAGTTGTCGGTCGAGCGTGCGAAGGCGGTGACGCGCGGTATCAACGAGCGATGCCGCACCCTGCGGCCGCATGCGCTGACGCTGGCCGAGGGTCTGGGCGTGCCGGATCACCTGCTCGGTTCGGCGATGCTCGACCGCGAGGGTGCGGTGGTTCCGCTTCAGGGCGCGAGCGTGTAACCCGCTTCGTCGACAGCGGCGGCGACGGCGTCCCGATCCGGTTCGTCGCCGCTGTCGACCACGAGCCGTCCGGTCTCGAGATCGGCCTTCGCGGCGGTCACGCCGTCGAGCGCTCCGACCTCTTCTTCGACTGCGGCAACGCAGTGCCCGCAGGTCATGCCTTCGACGTGGTAGGTGGTCTGCATGTGTGTTCCTTTCAGGAGGGGAGACACACAAATATACCCCTAGGGGGTACCCCGGGAAGGAACGAGATCCTCCAGTCGCGCCCGCAACGCGTCGTCGTCCTTCGCCCACGCACGCACCAGCCCGCCTCCGCGCAACCGCAGACCGACGGCCGTGCGGCCCCGGGGCACTCCGGAGAGTTCGCCGAGCGTGCGCGCCGACTCCCACCGATCCGGCTTCCACGGATCCGCCGACGGCGGCAGCACGGCTTCGATTTCGCCGACCGGAAGTTCCTCGGTGCCCTGCCGCAGGATCGTCGGACTGAGTTCGACGCTGACGTGCCGCTTGGCGGCGACCACCATCGGATAGACGAATCCCGTCAGCACGACAGCGATGACCGGCAGCGCGACCCAGTGCACGACCGGTCCGGTGGCGATCTCCGCGACCAGTCCCACCGCACACAGGATCGGACCGTAGGCCAATGTCCTCCAGCGGCCACCGGGTTCGTGAAACAGCGGCGCCACGGTGTCGCCCGCGGCAGAAGGGCCGGTCAAGCGGCGAGCGCTCCGGGTATGACGATCAGCAATGTGGTCACCAAGCCGAGCACACCGATCAGAGCGATCAGGACCAGTTCGCGTCGACGCCCATAGGGGCGCGGTTCCACCTGCATGACGTCCTCGGGGTCGACGGGAAACAGCCTGTCCGGCCGTCGATGTCAGCGCTTACCGTACTATCCCCGGACCCCGATCCGCACCTGTTGATTTGCTCAATTCCCGGGCAGCCGGAGGAAGAACTCGTTCGACTCCTTGCGATGCATCAGCACGATGGCACCGACGGTGAGTACGGCTTGCACGATGCCGACGAAACCGAGCATCCAGCCCACGGTTCCGCCGCCCACTCCCACGCCGAACACGGTCGGGAGCGTCGAGAGCGACATGAACACACCGAGCAGGGTCAACAGCATCCGCGCCCAGTTCTTGGCGCGCCGCAACTGCCTGACCACCAGATACAGGATGCCGATGAGTGCCAGGCCGAGCGCGGCGGTGAGTCCGACGAGCACCGGAACCGCCGATTCCAGTTGCTCGGTGGTGACGCCTTCGAAGGCCGGATCCTGCGCCATCTCGACCATGAGATCGACCAGATCGGTACGCCTGACCACCATGTCGACCAGGCTCGCGACGAGAGTCACGACAGCGAGGCTGAGTACCCCGCACCACAGTTGGTAGGCCGTAGTGACGTCCGCGGGCACAGGCCGCTGCGCCGGCCCCGCCGACATCGGCGGGGGCACAGGAAAGCTCACGACAACCGGCCCGCGACCTCGGCGGCCCAGTAGGTGAGCACGATGTCCGCACCCGCCCGGCGGATGCCGACCAACGATTCGAGGATCGCGGCATCGCGATCGATCCATCCGTTCGCGGCCGCCGCGGAGATCATCGAGTACTCCCCCGAGATCTGGTACGCGGCGACGGGCACCGGCGACCGGTCGGCGACTTCCCGAAGCACGTCGAGGTACGACATCGCAGGTTTGACCATGACCATGTCGGCGCCTTCGGCCAGATCGAGGTCGACCTCGTACAGCGACTCGCGCCGGTTCGCCGGGTCCTGCTGATAGGTCCGGCGGTCTCCTTCGAGAGACGAGCCGACCGCTTCCCGGAACGGGCCGTAGAACGCGGACGCATACTTCGCGGCGTAGGCGAGCTGGCCCACGTCCTTGTACCCGGCGTCGTCGAGCGCCTCACGGATCGCAGCCACCTGGCCGTCCATCATGCCGCTCGGGCCGAGCAGGTGGGCGCCGGACTCCGCCTGCACGACCGCCATTTCCGCGTACCGCTCGAGCGTCGCGTCGTTGTCCACGACGCCCGAGTCGGTGAGCACTCCGCAGTGACCGTGGTCGGTGAACTCGTCGAGGCACGTGTCGGCCATCAGCACCGTCGAATCGCCGAGTTCGCTGCGCAGCGACCGGAGGGCACGGTTGAGGACACCGTTCTCGTCGGTCGCGCACGACCCGCGAGCGTCCTTGTCCTCGGGGCGCGGCACCCCGAAGAGCATCAGACCGCCGACGCCCGCCTCGACCGCGGCGGACGCTGCGGAGACCAGCGACTCTGCCGTGTGCTGGTACACACCCGGCATCGACGTGATCTCACGTGGCTCCGATATGCCGTCGGCGACGAACATCGGCAGCACGAGATGCCTCGGCTCCAGGGAGGTTTCGGCCACCAGCCGACGCATCGCCGGCGTACTGCGCAACCGGCGCGGACGGATCTCGGGAATCATCGGACGACATCACCTTCCAGGACAGACACCACGCCGCACACCGGTCAGCGGCGGGCTCGGGACTTCTTCCGCGGAGGAGGCAGCGCACCCTCGGCGCGCAACCGGGCGGCGTGCTCTGCCAGAGCCTCCACCAGCGGACCCACCTGCGCCGTCTCGGGCTGCACGTCGACGCGCAGTCCGAACTCGATCGCAGTTTCGGCCGTCTTCGGGCCGATGCACGCAACGATGGTGCGCGCATGGGGCTTTCCGGCGATACCCACGAGATTGCGGACCGTCGACGACGAGGTGAAGCACACCGCGTCGAACCCGCCGGTCTTGATCATCTCGCGGGTCGCAGCCGGCGGCGGCGCCGCCCGCACGGTCCGGTAGGCCGTCACGTCGTCGATCTCCCAGCCGCGTTCGCGGAGACCCTCGGCGAGTGTCTCGGTCGCGATGTCGGCCCGCGGCAACAGCACTCGGTTCACGGGATCGAACACGTCGTCGTACGGGGCGAACTCGGCCAGCAGACCCTCGCTGGACTGCTCACCGCTCGGAACCAGTTCGGGGTTGATGCCGAAGGAACGCACCTTGTCGGCGGTCGCCTGACCGACGCACGCGATCTTCACGCCGGAGAACGCCCGCGCGTCGAGACCGAAGGCCTCGAACTTCTCCCACACCGCGCGCACGGCGTTGGTCGAGGTGAACACCACCCACTGGTAACGGCCGTCGACCAGGCCCTTGACGGCGCGCTCCATCTGCGCGGGGCTGCGCGGCGGCTCGACGGCGATCGTCGGCACCTCCATCGGAATGGCGCCGTGCGTGACGAGGCGATCGCTCATCTCCCCGGCCTGTTCCTTGGTACGCGGCACCAGCACGGTCCAGCCGTACAGCGCACGCGACTCCCACCACGACATCTTGTTGCGCTGCGAGACCACCTTGCCGACGGTCACGACGAGCGATCCGACGAGTTCGGAACCGGCGTCGTTGAGCGTCGCGAGTGTCGCCTCGACGGTGCGCTGCTGACGCGTGGTGCCGCGCACGGTGATCGCGGCGGGCGTCTGCGGGGCGAGTCCGTGCTCGACGAGTGCGCTCGCGGTCTCGGCCAGGTGACCGGACGTGGCGTGCAGGACGAGCGGGCCGGGGGCCGCGGCCAGCGCGGCCCAGTCGACCTCGCCACGCACGTCGACCTCGGTGTGGCACGACCCGAGGGCCATGCCCGCGTAGCTCGGCACCGCCGACCCGGCGGGCAGACCCGGCAGGATCTCGAAGACCACCTGGGTGCGGGCGACAGCGTTGACCTCGGCGATCACCGAATCGGTGGTGAGCGGATCGCCGGCGACCAGGCGCACGACGTCGTGTCCTGCCTTGGCCTCCGCGACGAGCGTCTTCGCGACCTCGGCCGGCTCGCCCAGTGCGGGCCGGACCTCGGCGACCGGTTCCCCGGTCTCCGGGTCGGTGCCGTGATCGGTCCCGACGAGCGCGACGACGCCCTTGTCGACGTCGGGATCGGTGAAGGCGATGGTGGCACCCGTGAGCACGTCGCGCGCGCGCACGGTGAGCAGTGCCGGATCGCCCGGTCCCGATCCCACGAACAGGATCCGTCCGGGAGTGTTCTTACGGACTCGGCTCATCGGTCATTCTCCAGTGCGGTCAAATCTGCGGTAAGGGAAAAATGGGGGAACAACACGGCCACGTCAATCATCCGCCGTGACCTGTTCGGGAACTATGCCGTCGGCGTCCATCAGCCCTCGGGCACCGAGTTCGAGGAGTTCGCGTGCCACCGCGCGACCGAGTTCCTCGGCACGCTCGGGTGCGCCGACCGCGCTCGCCCGCAACACGTCGGAGCCGTCGAGTGCGGCGGCACAGCCTCGCACCGACAACTCCTCGAAGACGCGGCCGTCGTCGTCGATCGACGAGACGAGTTCGGCGAGGGCTCCGACGGGAGCGGTGCAACCGGCTTCCAGTTCGGCGAGCAGGGAGCGTTCCGCGACCACGGCGGCGTGACTCGCCGTGTCGTCGAGGGCCGCGACGAGCGCGATGGTCGCGGGATCGTCGGCGCGGCATTCGACCGCGAGGGCGCCCTGCGACGGCGCGGGCAGCATCTGTACGGGTTCGAGTGCCTCGGTGACCCGGTCGAGCCGGCCGATCCGCGACAGACCGGCACGTGCGATCACGATGGCGTCGAGTTCACCGGAATCGACCTTGCCGATGCGGGTGTCGATGTTGCCGCGCAGCGGCTCGAGGTGCAGACCCAGTCCGAGCGCCGCGAGCTGTGCGCGGCGGCGCGGTGCGGAGGTGCCGACCCTCGATCCCGGCGGCAGCTCACCGAGCACCAGGCCGTCGCGCGCGACGAGCGCGTCGCGCGGATCCTCACGGGGCGGCACTGCCGCGACGACGAGCCGGGGGTCCTGGAAGGTCGGCAAGTCCTTGTACGAGTGGACCGCGATGTCGACTTCATCGTTGAGCAGGGCGTCGCGCAGTTCGGCAGTGAACACACCGACCCCGATGCGCTGGACCGGTCCGGGCGTGACATCGCCCTTCGTCGTGATGACGACCAGTTCGGCGGGATGGCCGGCGGCAATGAGCGCGTCGCGCACCGTTCCGGCCTGGGTGGTGGCGAGCACGCTGCCGCGGGTGCCGATCCGCAAGGTGCGGCGCTGCCCGGGTGCGTCGATCCGGGTTGCCGATGCGGCTTCGGTGCTCATGCCTTGCCGTCCTTTCGTGGAGCCTGCAGCTCCGTGGTGATAGCAGGATCGAGTGCGGCGGACAGGTCCGTCGCGGTGGTCGGGTCGGTCAGGGGGCCGAGTTCCTTGGTCGGGGTGGCGACCGCATCGACGGCTCCGGGACGCAGTTCGAACAGCTCACGCAGAGCTTCCGCGTACTGGTCGCCGCCGGGAGTCGACGCGAGTTGCTTGACCCGCACGGTCGGGGCGTGCAGCAGTTTGTCCACCACTCGCCGAACGGTTCGGGCGACCTCGTCGCGTTGTCCGTTGTCGAGATCCGGCAGGCGTGACTCCAGGCGCAACAGTTCGCCTTCGACGACTTCGGCGGCGCGCTGACGCAGTGCCGTGACCGTCGGCGTGACCTCGGCGAGGCGCTGCGCGGTGAGGTACTGCGACAGTTCCGACGCGACGATGGCGCGCGCGGCCTCGGCGTCCGACGAGGCGGCACCGGCGGCCGGATCGCGCTGCAGCGACTCCATGTCGAACACCGTGACGCCGGGGAGTCCGGCGACGGCCGGTTCCACGTCGCGCGGGAGACCGAGATCGCAGATGGCGAGGGGACGTTCGCCCCGGCCCGGTTGTGCGAGTGCGCGGTGGGCGTCGGCGAGGGTGACCACCGTGCCGACCGCACCGGTGCAGGTCACCGCCACATCGACCTGGGACAGCGCCGACGCGAGGTCGTCGAAGGGGACGACGTCGGCTTCGACGCCGTTGGCGCGGGCAGTTTCGGCCAGACGCTCGGCGCGCTCCCGGGTGCGGTTGGTGAGCACGATCCGGCCGATGCCGGACCGGGTGAGATGGGCGACGGCGAGGCCGCCCATCGCGCCGGCACCGATGACCGCCGCGGTGCGGCCCTGCAGGCCGCCGCCGAGGAAGGCCGACGCCTTGTCGAGGGCCACCGACACCACCGAGGCACCGGCGGAGTCGATTCCGGTCTCGGTGTGCACCCGCTTGCCGACACGCAGCGCCTGCTGGGCGAGTTCGTGCAGCGTCCGGCCCGCGGCCTGCTGGGCGTCGGCGGACGCGTAGGCGGTGCGGATCTGACCGAGGATCTGCTGTTCGCCGACCACCATCGAGTCGAGTCCGCTCGCCACCGAGAACAGGTGCTCGGCTGCGGCTTCGCTGTACCGGACGTAGGCGTGCTTCTGGAGTTCGCTCAGGTCGAGTCCCGAATGCTCGGCGAGCAGTTCGCCCACCGTCGACAGGGCGCCGTGGAACGCGTCGACCACCGTGTACACCTCGACCCGATTGCAGGTCGAGACGATCATGGCCTCCGAGATGCGGCCCGACGACATCATCTTGTCGGTGAGCTTGGGGCGGTCGGTTTCTGCGACGGCCACCTTCTCGAGAATCGAGACCGGAGCACTCCGGTGCGAAATCCCGACGAGGAGAACACTCACGGGGCGATCACCGATCCGTTTCTGGTTACAGCCGGACCGAGGGGGCCCGCCTTACCTGTTTGGGTTCGCCGGGCGGACCTCTGTGTGGACACTCGCGTCAGCCCGGAGGCCCGGGTGCCGTCGGCGGTCCGGACCAGTTCGTCGTGGCGGGTGCTGTTGAAGGAGAGCACCTGCATCTCCACAGCGAGGTCGACACGACGCACCTCGACGTGGGCCGGCACTACCAGTTCGATCGGGGCGAAGCTCAGCACGCTCCGGACACCGGAACTCACGAGCAGATCGCACACGTGCTGGGCGACCTCTTCGGGGGTGGCGACGACACCGATGGTGGCACCGAGTGCGCGGGCGTCCTCTTCGAGCACGTCGACATGCCGGACGACGAGGTCGCCGACCCGGGTTCCGACGATCGTGGGATCGGCGTCGAACAGACCCGCCATGGTGAATCCGCGGCGGTCGAAGCCGGGGTACCGGGCGAGCGCGCGGCCCAGGTTGCCGACCCCGACCAGCACGACACGATGGCCGCGGTCGAGGCCGAGAGCGTTTTCGATGCGGGACTGGAGGCGCACGACGTCGTATCCGACACCGCGCACACCGTTCGGTCCGAGGAACGACAGGTCCTTGCGCAGCTTGGCCGAACCGACTCCGGCCGCGGACGCGAGTTCCTCGCTCGACACGATGAGAGTGCCGGCCTCCGCGAGTGCTCCGAGGACCCGCAGATAGGTCGCGAGACGCGTCACAGTAGCCTGGGGGATATCCCTCACCGGGACAACGGGAGCGGCACCCCCGCCGGAGTCGGCGGTACCGCGGGCGTCATCGCCCTGCGGTGGGTGCAACTGCGTCACGTCGTGGCTCCTCGTCCGGCCTGTGGACACACGTCTGGCCTCACGGTGATCCGGGGATTTCGTTCACCCCACGGTAACCGCTTGTGAAGCCATGCACAAAGTTGCTCGAAGGCCCCCGAATGTGCTTCTCACCTGCGTGACACCCGGCGACGGTCCACTCAGCGGGCGAGATCGGCGCGCAGTCGCTCCTCGTCGACCTCCCAATAACTGTGCTCGCGCCCGTCCAGCAGAACCACGGGCAGGCGGTCGCCGAATTCGGCACGAAGTTCGGGATCCCTTGCGGCCGCTTCGTCCACATCGATGCAGGTGACCTGCAGGCCGAACTCTTCACAGAGCTGTTCGAGCTGTTGTCGCGCCGGTCCGCAGGCGGCGCACCCGGCACGGACCAGAAGCGTGACGTCGTGGTGGAGTGCGGACGCGTCCGCGGCGCGAGAACGATCATCGGTCATGCGTCCACTGTGCGCCATCGGCTGTCGAGATGAACGTCACACCCTCGTCACCGTGTTGTTGCCTGTGTCTTGTTCCCTACCGGGGTGCGAGTGACGTTCGGGCTACGCTGGGCGCGGGTCGCCCGTGATCATGGACGGGTGTGAGGACCCTGTCGTCGCGACACCGGAGGTGCGAGTGCCAGCAGGTTCGTTTCCCTACGGTTGGGGCATGGGCGAGACATGGGCGCGGATCATCAGGCCCGGCCGACGACTGCTGTCGCGGAAGTTCGGGCCGAGCGAGGAAGAGGTCCGCGCCAATCTCGCGGGCGCGGCGAGCGCCGATGCCGCCCTCGCGATGCAGGAGTCCCGCACCGAACCCGAGCCCGATCTCGACGCCGCTCCGGTCCCCCGGGATCTCACCGCGGCCGCGTTCTTCGACGTCGACAACACCATGGTGCAGGGCGCGTCGATCATCCACTTCGCCCGCGGGCTGGTCGCCCGCGACTACTTCAGCAAGTCGGACCTCTTCGAGTTCGCGTGGCAGCAGGTCAAGTTCCGTGTCACCGGTAAGGAGAACGCGCACGACGTGGCCATCGGCCGCGACAAGGCGCTGTCCTTCGTCCAGGGGCGTTCCACCGAGGAGTTGCGGCAACTCGGCGAGGAGATCTACGACGAGATCATCGCCGACAAGATCTGGGCCGGCACGCGCGCGCTCGCGCAGATGCACCTCGACGCCGGTCAGCAGGTGTGGCTGGTCACCGCGACACCCGTCCAGCTGGCCGATGTCATCGCGAAGCGCCTCGGCCTGACGGGTGCGCTCGGCACCGTCGCGGAAGCGGAGAACGGCAGGTTCACCGGGCGGCTGGTCGGCGACATCCTGCACGGACTCGGCAAAGCACACGCCGTGCGCGCCCTGGCGATCACCGAAGGTCTCAACCTGAAACGGTGCACCGCCTACTCCGACAGTCACAACGACCTGCCGATGCTGTCGGTCGTCGGGACCGCCGTGGCGATCAACCCGGACCCCGATCTCCGGCAGGTCGCGCGGACGCGGGGCTGGGAGATCCGGGATTTCCGCACCGGACGCAAAGCCGCGAAGGTGGGGGTGCCCACCGCGCTGGGCCTCGGGGCGGCGGGCGGCGCGGTGGCCGTGGTGGTCGGTCGCCGTCGCGACCGCAGCTGACCGGCGCTAACCGAGGAAGACGTTGCGGCGACGCGTCAACAGTTTGTAGAGCGTCTGCTGGATGGTCTCCCGCACATGGTCGGTGACCTCGAACAACACCATCGGATCGTCGGCGGCGACCTCGTCGTAGACGTCGGTGGTGATCGGTGTGCCGAATTCGATGTACCACTTGGACGGCAGCGGCACGAGCCCGAGCGGACCGAACGCGGGGAACAGCGGCGTGACCGGGAAGTACGGCAGCCCGAGCAGTCGCGCGAGCGACGACAGGTCGGCGATGTTGGGGTAGATCTCCTCCGAGCCCACGATCGAGCACGGCACGATCGGAGCGTGGGTCTTGAGCGCCGCCGACACGAACCCGCCGCGGCCGAATCGCTGCAGCTTGTAGCGCTCCTTGAACGGCTTGCCGAGACCCTTGTAACCCTCGGGGAAGACGGCGACCACCTGGTCCTCGCGCAGCAGGCGTTCGGCGTCGGGATGGCACGCGAGGGTATGACCGGCCTTGCGCGCGACGGTTCCGACCACGGGCAGGTCGAACGCCAGGTCGGCGGCGAGCATCCGCAGCGGCCGGCCCGCGCGGTCCCGGACCGCGACCGACGTCATGAGCGCATCGAGGGGCAACGTGCCCGCGTGGTTGGCGACGATGAGTGCGCGTCCGTCGGCGGGGATGTTCTCGGCGCCCCGCACCTCCACGCGGAACCACTTCTCGAACAGCGGACGCAGGACCGGCTGGACGACGTTGTCGGCGAAATGGGGGTCGAAACCGAAATCGTCGACCTCGTAGTCGCCGACCATGCGCCGGCGCACGAATTCGGCGGTCCCGATCACCTGGGAGATCAGCGCATCGCGGAGTCCGTCGAGCACTCCCCCGCTGTCGAGGGGGTGTTTCGTCCCGGTCTGTGGCGTCGCGGATCGTTCGGCCGGACGTGGAGCGGTCGGTTCCGGCGCGCGCCCACCCGCCGGACGACGTGTACCCGCGTGCAGCGGGATCACCTTGGCTACCTGTGTCATCGAACCTCCGTTCGCTCGCCCAGAGCGGAGAGCACCATCGATTCGGCTTTGTCCACCCACTCGGTTCTCATCACCCGGGTGAGGTCGATACCGCGCGCGAAGTCGTCGAGTGCGTCCCGCGTCGTCCAGCGCGGTTCGAATCCCAGCTCGGTGCGCATGCGCGTGGTGTCGAGCCCGCAACCGAAGTGGAAATAGTCGAGTTCTTCCTTGGTGAACGACTTCATCACCGAACCCATGAGGGCGTGCCCGGCGGTGCGGAACAGTCCGTACGGCATCGGCACCGTCACGCCCCCGGCCCGGCGGACGGCCTGCGACATCATGACGATTCCGTCGCCGGCGATGTTGAACGTCCCGGCCGGACCGCCGACGACGGCGCGTTCGAGTGCGCCGAGCGCATCTTCCTCGTGCAGGAGTTGCAGCCGCGCGTCGCGTCCGAGCACGGTCGGGACGAGCGGTGATGTGAGGTAGCTCGACACCGAACCCGGTAACCGGTTGCCGACCGTCGGGGCGAGCCGGAGAATCGTCGTCGCGATGTCGCTGCGGCGGCGCGCCAGCCCTCGCAGGTAACCTTCGATTTCGATCATGTCCCGGGCGAAGGGGCCGGTGGGGCGGCGCCGGGCGCTCATCTCTTCGGTGAATTTCGCCGGGTCCTTCGCGCTCGACCCGTACACGACCGACGACGAGCGCAGAACGACCTTGCGCACCGAGGGCGCTTTCTGGCAGACCGCGAACAGTTGCATGGCGCCGAGAATGTTCATGTCCTTCATCGCCGTGCGACTACCGGACTTGGGTGCTTTGGCGACGGCCGACGCATGCACGACCGTGTCGACGTCCATGTTGCGGATGACCTTGCCGAGAAGCGGGTTCCGGATGTCGGCGAGAACGAATTCCGCGCGGCCCATCCGGCGGTGCATGTTCTTGGTCGGCGATTGCGTATCGACGGCGATGACCCGTTCGATGTCCGGGTTCTGGGCGAGTCGCGTCACGAGGTAGCCACCGAGAAAGCGGCTGGCGCCGGTTACCAGCACCACGCGTGACTGCTCTGTTTCCCGCCCCTGCGAACTCACATCCACCCCTGCCTGTGACACCAGCGAGCTCTCACGCTGTCGCGGTCCTCACGGTATGCGGTCACAATACGGCTCGTTCGGCAAGTGCGCATTACACGCTGGGTGATCCCGGGAGCCGCGGCCGACCGGATGGACGCAGAAACGAGCGATGCCCGCCACCGGGAAGGAGGCGGGCATCGGCAAGCTCAGATCTACTTGCCGAGTTTGCGACGCTGCACGCGAGTGCGACGGAGCAACTTGCGGTGCTTCTTCTTGGACATGCGCTTGCGGCGCTTCTTGATCACAGAACCCATGTGGGCATCCCTCACGTTTCTTGTAGCGTTCACGCACGCCGGTGACGTACGCCTGATGTAGTCGACGCTGGCCCTCGTTGAGTTCAGCGCCTCACGACACCGGCCGCCGGTACGACGAAAAGCAATCGTACCGGGGCGGGTACGCCTTGGTGAAACCGAGGTCCGCTCCGTGACTCGACTGCCTTCGACGTCCGGTCACCCGACGTCGAAATACGATGTCTCCAGGTAGTCGTGAACAGCCTTCGCATGCACGCGGAACGAGCGTCCGACGCGCACAGCCGGCAGTTCACCGCTGTGAACCAACCTGTATACGGTCATCTTCGAAACCCGCATCAACGCCGCCACTTCGGCGACGGTCAGGAATTGGGTACCGGCGAGAACCGATTGTCCGTCTTGGGGTTGCCCCTTCGACGGCGTGTTTCCTGTCACCATTACACACCTCCGGCACGTCCGCGCCGCCGGCTTCCCCTCCGGCGGAACAGACACGCACGTGCTGATTCGAGCTTAGCGTGACGAATGGTTCCTGTGCGACGATGACGGCCGGTATTTTCCAGGACGGCGAATCAGGTACACCCCATATTGAAGGGTTTCTACGCGGTGCCCGGGCTCGGTTCCGCGATGCTGCCGATCTGTGCCGAGCGGGCGCGCGCCGCCTCGATCGCTTCGTAGAACGCGGTTCGGACGCCGCCGCGCTCGAGTTCACGGACTGCTGCGGCGGTGGTCCCACCCGGCGACGTGACGGCCGCCCGCAGGTCCGGGGCGTTTTCCCCCGACTGCGCGAGCATTGCCGCCGAACCCGTCATCGTCTGGACGACGAGTTCGGTGGCGACCGCGCGCGTGAGCCCGACTGCCACACCGGCGTCGATCATGGCCTCGGCAACCAGGAAGAAGTACGCCGGTCCCGATCCCGAGACGGCGGTGACCGCGTCGATCTGCGCTTCCGGCACGACCGACACCGTTCCCACCGACGCGAGGATCTCGCGAACGGTGTCGAGATGCTGCGGCCGTGCGTGCCGGCCGGCGGCCAGCACGCTCGCACCCTGGCCGACGAGCATCGGCGTATTCGGCATCACGCGGACGACGGGGAAACCGGCCGGAAGTTTCTTCTCGTACCGCGCGGTGGTGACCCCGGCCGCGAGGGAAACGAGGATCTGCTCGTTCTCACTGTCGAGGTCGGCCGACGCAAGCGCCGTGACGACCGCGTCCACATCGTTCGGCTTCACGGCCACCACCACGACGTCCGCGCCCTCCACAGCGTCGGCCGTGTTGTCCGTGACGCGAATGGAGTACTCCGCAGCCAGTTCCGCCGCGCGCTCGGGGTACTTCTCGGCCACGACGAGATCCTTCGTCGCGTAGCCGTTGTGCAGCAGTCCCGAGATCAGGGCCTCGCCGATCTTTCCGCCACCGATCACAGCAATTCTCGTCATGGGTGACAGCCTGCCACGACCCGTCGCCCGGCCGGTATCGCAGGTCGGGTGTCGACGGCCACCGGCGGTTGCCGTCTCAGCGCGGCATCATCGCCAGCTGCCGCGACTGCGCGACAACCGCGCCCGTCGAGTCGACGACGGTGTGGTCCTCCTCGAACCAGGTGTTGCCCAGCACGCTGCTCTCCGCCGTCACCCGCAGCCACCCCGGGGCGGGCACGCGCCGCAGGTACACGGTGAGCTGCACGGTGGGCGCCCAGCCGAACAGGCCGCGGTTCATGGTGACGGGTGCGGAGATGTCGCCTGCCATGAGCGCGAACAACACAGCGGTGTCGACGTCGGTCTCGTCGCCGGCGTGGGGGCGCGTCCACATCGACACCGCCGGTTCTCCTTCCCTACCGGACAGGAAGTGGGCCGTGGACCCGTCGATGTGCAGGCTCGCGGCCCCGGCGAAGTTCACGATCTTGCCCATCGGATGGTCGGGCGTGACCGCCACCGCATCCGCCACGGGCTCCACCGGCATCGACACGGTGCGGTGCGGCACGGTGTGGAGCGGCTCGCCGGCGTCCGGGGTCCCCAGGGTCACGCTCGCGCGCACCGCGACACGTCCGCCCTGGGAGAGTTCGACGTCGACGACTCCGACCTGTCTGCCCTTCTTACGCAGAGTGGTGGTCAGCTCCACCTCGCCCGGATCGGGCGCCGAGACGAACGACGCGCTGACGGCGAGGGGTTGCATCGCGGCGTCCGCCCCGGCGTCGAGGATCGCGCGGCGGGCAGCCGCGGCACACACCGCGACCATGCAGCCGCCGTGCACCTTCGGGCCGATCGTCCACAGAGGATCGATATGAGCCTGCCAGGTGTTCTCGCCGGTCGAGGTGACGGCGACGAGGTCGCGGAAGGGGTGGGAATGGGCCGTGCTCACGGGTTCTCCTGGGTGTTCGACTTGCCGGTGGGATTTCGGTGGGGTTCGCGCGGCGGCACGAACATGCCCGCCGCGAGGTGCTGGTGTGCGAGACGGCGCATCGCCGTGAGGACCGGTTCGTAGAGGGCGGTGCCGAGCACCGCGGCCTCGACGGTCGTGTGCGGCGAGGTGGTGGGCAGCACGTCGACCTCGAACCGTGCGATCTCGCGGATGTGCTGCCCGTACGCGTCGATGCGGCGCTCGGACATCGTGAGGCCGGCGGCGTCGAGGGCGGCGAGGGCGTGCTCGAGTTGCGCGACGGCGGCGAACCGGGGGTCGTAGAGCTGTCCGAGCCGGTCGAGCAGCCGTCGTGCGCGGGGGTATTCGGGGTCGCCGGTCCCGGTCGCGTCTTCGCTGCCGGGCTGCTCTTCGACATAGGGCGGCAATGCGGCGATCGCTCGTCCGAGGACTTCGAACAGGTCGTCGCCCGGATGGTCCACGAGTGCGACGACTGCTTTGATCCGGTCGAGGGGAAGTCCTTGGGATGCGAGGGCACGGACGAGGCCGAGCCTGCGGACGTGCCGGTCGTCGTACTGCGCCTGCGTGGCACTGGTTGCCCGGCCGGGCATCAGCAGCCCTTCTCGCAGGTAGTACTTCACAGTTGGCAGAGGCACGCGGGTGCGCGACGCGAGTTCCGAAATGCGCACGATGAGCTCCTCCGTTCCAGAAAACGGATACTACAGCTATCCAATACGGTGTGGCGACACCATCAGGGGCGCCGCGCAGTTCCGCCGCCGCTCAGGAGCCGGGCCGGGCGTCGTCAGTGCTGGTCGTCGTGCCGGTCGTCGGCGTCGACGCTGTCCGGTGGCGAGGGAACCCGCGTGATCCCGCCCGGCGCCGAGCGCTCCGGGTCCGACGGAGTCGCACGACGCGCGGACCGGTCCAGGTGACGGCGCGCGAATGCGAGCGACCGCGCGAGCATCGCGGAACGTTCCGCCCTGGTGCGGGCGCTCTGGGTGCTCACCTCGAGCACGACCTGTCCGGAGAAATCGCTCTCCGCGAGCCTGCGGCACATGTCCGCGCACGGCTGGGTGCCGTCACCCGGAACGAGATGCTCGTCCACCGGCGATCCGCGACCGTCCGCGAGGTGCAGGTGGGTGAGTCCGTCGCCCATCCGATCGGCGAGCGCCAGCGGGTCCATCCCGGCGGTCGCGGTGTGCGACAGATCGAGTGTGTAGTGCGGAAATCCGGTGTCGGTGGGATCGAGGGAGGGCCGGAAGGTGGAGACAGCCCGGCCCGGCCCGCGGCTACGAAGCCGCTCGACCCCACGCTCGCGACCGCCCAACAGGACGTCGGCCCGCATCGGGTACATGTTCTCCACGGCGACGGCCACGTGGCTGGTGTCCTCGAGTTCCGCGACCTGGTCGGCGAAGCCGTCCGCGTAGCGGCGCTGCCAGCGGAACGGTGGATGGATCACCACCGTCGCCGCCCCCATGATTTCTGCAGCCCGCACCGACCGCTCCAGTTTGGCGGCGGGGTCGGCGCCCCACACGCGCTGGGAGATGAGCAGGCACGGTGCGTGTATCGCCAGGACGGGCACGCCGTACTTGTGCGTCAGACGCTGCACCGCACCGAGATCCTGGCTGACCGGATCCGCCCACACCATCAGTTCGACACCGTCGTAGCCGAGGTCCGCTGCGAACCGGAACGCCGATTCCGTGTTCTCCGGATAGACGGACGCGCTCGACAGTCCTACCGGAATACCGTTCGCCGTCGCCATCCGGTCACCCGTTGGGCATCAGGAACAGAAGCGGACCGAACGCGACGAACGCGCCCACTGCCAAGGCAATGAGCTGGCTGGCGATGTCGTCGGTACGGCGCAGGATCCGCACCAGCGCAACAAGACCGACGATCACCAGCAGCGCGAGACCGAATGCCACCCAGGGCATCATGTCCCACAACTTCTCGAAACCCTTGAACAGCAGCGCACCGGCGGCCACCGCCCCGACACTCTCGGCGATGAGCAGAGCCCACTGCTTGAGGCTGCTGCCACCGTCCGCGGCGTCCGCACCGTCGTGCGTCTCGCCGTCACGGGTGTCGTGCTCGCGCTGGGAATCGTCCGGCGCGCCCACCTTCACGGGCGAAGCTCTACGAGGCGAGACCGCGTCGCTCGCGTCGTCGCGACTCTTGCGCCGACGTTTCCCACCCCGTGCGGTGCCGTCGGCGTCCTCACCGGACGACGCCGGCGCGCCCTTCCCGGGTGCCTCGACCGGTCCGGAGAAGCCGTGGGCGTCGGTCGCTTCGTTCTCGTCCTCGGTGCCGGTACCTTGCAGGTCGCTCGCGGGGCCCGAGAGCAACCGAGGCTCGGCGACGTCCCTGTCGCGCGACACGGGTACCGGCGCGCTCTGCGGCTCCGAGGCAGGAAGCCCGACGTGGGCGCGGGCACGACGCGGAAGGGCGGCGGGCCGGATCACCTCCGTGGGTGATTCGACCTTCGGGGCCTCACGGACTTTGGCCTCACGAACTTTAGCCTCGCGGACCGGGGCCTCACGGACGGGAGCCGCCGACGCGACAGCACCTCGCGAGGCAGGCGTCGCGCTGAGCGAACTCGCCGAATTCCTGCGCGGAGAGGACGTCGAGCGGGACGCGATCGTGGGTTTGGCACCGGAGCCGCTCGCCGGAGTCGCGGGGGTGCCGAAATCGGGCCGCACGGTGACGGTGGTCAGCTCCGTCGCCGACGGCGGAGCCGGGGTGACGAGTTCCGGCACCTCGACGCGGGGAGTCACCGGCACGACCGGCTCGACGCGCGGGGTTTCGGGAACGACGAATTCCACCTGCGGAACCGACGGCGCGACGGGCTCGACCTTCGGGACCTGAGGCGGTGCCTCGTCGACCGATCGCGCTGGCGTGGGCGCGGGATCGGAGTTGCGGGTGATCGGGATTTCGCCGGTCAGTTCCGCGACGGAGATTCCGCCGCTCGTTCCGCGCCGCCGGCGTCCGCCGCTGCGCGAATTCACCTTCTGGCCGTTACGGGCCAGCAATTCCGCGACGGAGACCTGCCCCGTGTCGCTTCTGTGGTTCTCGGTCATCCGGCAGTCACCACCAGTTCGCCCCCCATGTCGGTATCGAGCTTCCGCAGAATCAGGCCTTCGCGCAATGCCCACGGGCAGATCTGCAGTGTTTCCACGCCGAGCGCCCGCATGCTGGCCTCGGCGACCAGCGCCCCGGCGACGAGCTGCTGCGACCGATCCGAGCTCACACCCTCGAGTTCGGCACGGTCGGCGGTGGTCATCCGGGAGATGAATGCGATGAGCTGCCGGAGGCCGCTCGCGGTCAGAGTGCGCTTCACCCGCATGCCCGCCGACGACGGTGCGGCACCCGTGAGCCGTGCGAGAGTCCGGAACGTCTTCGACGTCCCGACGCACAGATCCGGTTCACCGGCGTGGCGCAGGTGCTTGGTGGGATCGACGAGTTCGGCGTCGAGCCAGTCGCGGAGCGCCGCGATCCGGCGCTTCCCGGGCGGATCCTCACGGAACCAGTCGCGGGTGAGTCGGCCGGCGCCCATCTGGAGCGAGTAGGCGACATCGGGATCCTCGTCCCCACCGAACGACAGCTCGAGCGAACCGCCTCCGATGTCGAGGTTCAGGATGCGCCCGGCGCTCCACCCGTACCAACGGCGGACCGCGAGGAACGTCAGTCGCGCCTCGTCCTCGCCCGACAGCACATCGAGAGAGACCCCAGCCTCGCCGCGTACCCGGTCGAGCACGTCGTCGGAGTTTCCGGCGTCGCGGACCGCAGAGGTCGCGAACGCCATGAGCTCGCCACATCCCGATGTCCGGGCGATGCTGGCGAACTCTGCGACCGTCTCCACCAGCCGGTCTGCGCCCTTCACGGTGATGTCGCCGTTGTCGTCGATGTTCTCCGACAGCTGCAATGTCGCCTTGGTCGAACTCATGGGTGTGGGATGGCCGCCACGATGGGCGTCCACCACCAGTAGGTGAACGGTGTTGCTTCCGACGTCGAGTACCCCTAAGCGCACATCAACACGTTACTGGGTCTACCGTCGGGACTTGTGACAGCAGGTATGCCCGGCGCCGCCCGCAAGCTCGACCCGGCCCCGGAAGTTCCCCTCGACTTCCCGCGTGAGTGGGTCGAGTTCTACGACCCCGACAACGACGAGCACCTCATCGCAGCCGACATGACGTGGTTGCTCTCCCGGTGGACCTGCGTGTTCGGCACGCCTGCCTGCCAGGGCATCATCGCCGGGAGACCCGACGACGGGTGCTGCTCGCACGGCGCTTTCCTCTCCGACGAGGACGATCGCGTCAAGCTCGTGGAGGCAGTGAAACATCTCACGCCCGACGACTGGCAGTTCATGGACAAGGGCCTCGGGAAGAAGGGTTTCGTCGAAGAGGACGAACTCGAGGACGAGCCCGCGCTGCGCACACGCCGATACAAGGGTGCGTGCATCTTCCTCAACCGGCCCGGCTTCGAGGGCGGGGTCGGATGCGCACTGCACAAGATGGCTCTGCGTCGCGGCATCGAACCGCTCGAGATGAAGCCGGACGTGTGCTGGCAGCTTCCGATCCGCCGCACCCAGGACTGGATCGAACGTCCCGACGGAACCGACATCCTGCGGACCGTCATCACCGAGTACGACCGTCGCGGCTGGGGCGAGGGCGGGCACGACCTCGACTGGTACTGCTCCGGCTCCCCCGACGCCCACGTCGGTCAGCGCCCGGTGTGGCAGTCGTACGCGCCCGAACTCACCGAGTTGCTCGGCGCCGCCGCCTACGACGAACTGGCACGCCTGTGCCGTCGCCGCCAGGGGCTCGGACTCGTCGCGGTCCACCCGGCAACCACCGCCGCGCACAACCATTCGTGACGTCGCGCGGGGCGGGCGTCACTCCTCGAGTTTGTAGCCGAGTCCTCGCACGGTGACGAGATGCTGCGGGTTGGCCGGATCGGCTTCGATCTTCGATCGGAGTCTCTTGACGTGGACGTCGAGCGTCTTGGTGTCGCCCACGTAGTCGGCACCCCAGACGCGGTCGATGAGCTGACCTCGTGTGAGGACCCGCCCGGAGTTTCTCAGCAGGTATTCGAGCAGGTCGAATTCCTTGAGCGGCAACGACACCTGTTCGCCGTTGACGAGCACGACGTGGCGGTCGACGTCCATGCGCACCGGGCCGGCCTGGAGAACCCCGTCGGGCTGCGCGCTCTCGGTCTCCGTGTCGGCGCCACGTCGCAGCACCGCCCTGATGCGGGCGATGAGTTCGCGCGCCGAGTACGGCTTGGTGACGTAGTCGTCGGCTCCGAGTTCGAGGCCCACCACCTTGTCGATTTCGCTGTCGCGGGCGGTCACCATGATCACCGGGACACCCGAGCGACTGCGCAACTGCTTGCACACGTCGGTTCCGCTCATCCCCGGCAGCATCAGATCCAGCAGGACGATGTCGGCGCCCACACGATCGAACTCCGCGAGCGCGGAAGGTCCGTCGCCCACGATCGTCGCCTCGAACCCTTCCTTGCGCAGCAGGAAGGCGAGCGGATCCGCCAGCGATTCCTCGTCCTCGACGATCAGCACACGGGTCACTGCCTTGCCCTCCATGGTTTTCCTCGGAGCCGTCCCGGTTGCGGGGCGGCGTCGGTTGTCACTGGCCGGCTCCGACTTCTCGGTCCGCCAGAGCATTCTCGTCGTCCGGCCCCTCGAAGTGGGCGGGGATTTGCAGCGTGAACGTGGACCCGGTCCCCGGTTTGCTCCAGAGAGTGATCTCGCCGTTGTGGTTCGCGGCGACGTGCTTGACGATCGCCAGGCCAAGTCCGGTACCGCCGGTGGCACGCGAGCGTGCCGCGTCGACGCGGAAGAACCGTTCGAACACGCGCTCCTGATAGTCCTTCTCGATGCCGATCCCCCGGTCGGTGACGGCGATCGCGACCTTTCCGTCGCGCAGTGAGCGGCTCACGGACACGGGCGAGCCCGGAGGCGAGTAGGCGATTGCGTTCGCGATCAGGTTGGTCAGCGCCGTCACGAGAAGGGTCCGGTCGCCCAGCACCTCGTATCCGCAGGGCTTGTCGGTGGTGATGTCGATGTCGGCGTTCTCCGCGGTGAGCCGCGTACGCGCGAGCGACTCCTCGATCACCGCGTCCACGTCGACGACCTCGAGGTCGGGCAGTTTCTCCGCCCCCTGGAGCTTCGACAGGGCGATCAGTTCGGTGACCAGGTTGCCGAGGCGCACCGCCTCGCTCTGCACCCGCCGGCCGAAGTGCCGGACGCTGTCGGGATCGTCGGCGGACTCGAGGAGTGCTTCGGCCAGGAGGCCCATCGCGCCGACCGGGGTCTTCAACTCGTGACTGACGTTGGCGACGAAGTCACGGCGGGTCGCTTCCATCCGCACGTGTTCGGAGTCGTCCTGTGCGTAGAGAACGACGAACCGGCGGTCGTCCTCGAGCAGGATCCGCGCCGTGCAGCGCACCGAGATGTGGTCGCGTCCGTGGGGAGTCTTGGGGCTGAGGTCGAGTTCGAGGGGCGCGCCCGTCTCGAGGACCCGGTTTGCCACCGCCCAGGCACGATCCTCGATGAGGCGGTTGCGGACGAGGCCGAGTTCTTCGGCCCGGGGATTGAAGAGAATCACGTCGTGGAACTTGTCGACCACGGCGATTCCGGTCGAGGATCTGTAGACCACGCGATCCAGGACGTCCGCCATGGTGGGCCCGGCTTCGGTGCGCTCGGCGGCGCGGCGTCGCCGGGTGGACCGCGACACCGTCAGGGCGAGAACGGCGCCGAGGACCGCGGCAACGATTGCCAGCAGGACCGCCTGCGTAACACTCACGATGAGAATCGTAGTAACACCTGCACGGCGGACGACACCGGGTCGACGACGTTCACCGCACGTCACACCCTATTTTGCGGGCATTGTCCGGTTGTTCATCCACCGTTTGCCGCGCCCGTACGAAAGCGTCGCGCGGGCGCGGCGACGGCATTACTTCTTCGCGCCCTGGTTGGCCACTGCCGCGGCGCCGGCCGCTGCGGCCTCGGGGTCGAGGTAGGTGCCACCCGGGTTCAGCGGGCGCAGGTTCTCGTCCAGGTCGTACCGGAGCGGAATACCGGTGGGAATGTTCAACCCGGCGATGTCCTCGTCGGAGATGCCGTCGAGGTGCTTGACGAGCGCGCGCAGCGAGTTGCCGTGCGCGGTGATCAGCACCGTCTTTCCCGCCCGCAGATCCTGCGAGATCGTCGACTCCCAGTAGGGAACGAAACGCTCGACGACATCCTTCAGGCACTCGGTGAGCGGAACCTCGTCGAGGTTCGAGTACCGGACGTCGGTGTCCTGGCTGTACTTCGAGCCGGGCTCGATCGGCGGCGGCGGGGTGTCGTAGCTGCGGCGCCACAGCATGAACTGTTCCTCACCGAACTCGTCCTTGATCTCGGACTTGTTCTTGCCCTGCAGCGCGCCGTAGTGACGCTCGTTGAGCCGCCAGTCGCGGACCACGGGGATCCAGTGCCGGTCGGCGGCGTCGAGCGCGAAGTTCGCCGTGCTGATGGCACGGCGCAGCAGCGAGGTGTAGACGATGTCGGGCAGCACGCCCTGCTCCGCGAGCAGCGCGCCGGCGCGCTTGCCCTCGGCGACGCCCTTGTCGGTGAGATGCACGTCCACCCAGCCGGTGAACAGGTTCATCGCGTTCCATTCGCTCTCGCCGTGGCGGAGCAGAACCAGTGTTCCGATACTCATGGTCCAATCCTGACACGCTGCGACAGCGATTTCGCCCACGGGAGGGGCAATTATCGGCCATATTCGACAACGTGCGTTGCCACTATCGACCGGGGGACGCACGGTTCGGTCATCGTCGTCATTGCCGACCTGGGGGGTTCCATGTCAGACGCACGCCTGTCCCGTCGCTCCGTCCTCACCGCGCTGGGCGCCCTCGGCGCCGCCGCGGCGCTCCCGGCCGCCGCCGGGGCCCGTCCGCCGGGCGCGGCGACCCGCCCGGGACGACGGGCACCGGCGGTCCACTCCACGGGCCGCCGCGTCGCGATCCTGGGCGGCGGAATGGCCGGGCTCGCGGCCGCTCACGAACTCGTCGAGCGCGGGTTCGATGTCACGGTCTACGAGCCGACCGCACTCGGCGGAAAGGCGCGCAGCATCCCGTCGCCCGACACGAGCGCCGGCGGGCGTCTCGACCTCCCGGGAGAACACGGGTTCCGCTTCTTTCCCGGCTTCTACCAGCACATCCCGGATACGATGCGGCGTATACCCTTTCCCGGCAACGCGAACGGCGTGTTCGACAATCTCGTTGCCGGACCGGCTTTCCGGATGTCGATTGCGGGAGGGCCGGACCTCACCGCCCCCGCCTCGATTTCGCCGCTGCGACTCGACGTCTACGACCTCGACTCGCTGCAGCAGTCCCTCGGCGCCGCCTTCTCCCTGGGCGGCGCCATTCCACCCCACGAACTCGCCCTGTTCGCACGCAAACTCGTGATGTTCCTGACGAGTTGCCTCGAACGGCGCGACGACGAGTGGGAGAACCAGACGTGGTCACAGACTCTCGAAGCGGAGGGCAAGTCGCAGGGCTACCGCGACATTCTCGTCTCGGCGCTCACACGACAACTCGTCGCGGCACGGCCACAGTCCGCCTCCACCCGCACCATCGGCGTCATGGGTCAGGCATTCGTCTGGAACGCTCTCGGTACCGTCCCCGCCTACGGGCACCTCGACAGGTTGCTCTCCGCCCCCACGAACGAAGCCTGGATCGACCCCTGGGCGCAACTCCTGCAAGACCACGGGGTGAAGATCGAAATGGGTTGGCGCGCCGAAGCGTTCGATTACTCCGGAGGCCGTATCACCGGCGCCCGCATGGCGCACGGTTCGGGAACCCGGGCGGTGGCCGACGCCGACTGGTTCGTATCCGCCATGCCGGTCGAGCGCGCGGTGCCGCTGTGGTCGCCGAGCATCCGCGACGCCGACCCGCGGCTCGAACTCATGCGCAATCTGGTCACCGACTGGATGGTGGGTGTCCAGTACTTCCTCCGCACACCCACTCGGATCGCGCAGGGACACGTGGCCTATCTGGGCACTCCGTGGGCATTGACCTCGATCAGCCAGGCACAGTTCTGGAGAGGCGACTTCGCGGCGCGCTACGGAGACGGAAGTGCCCACGACTGCCTGTCGGTCGACATCTCCGACTGGGACACCCCGGGCATCCTCTACGGGAAGATCGCCAAGGAATGCACACCCGAGGAGATTGCACGCGAGACCTGGGTACAGATGCAGAAGTGCCTCAACGACGTGGGCGAACCCGTGCTCCGGGACGAGGACCTCGTGTCGTGGTTCCTCGACCCCGGGGTGCGCTGGAACGCCGCGACCGGGCGGAACACCAACGACACGCCGCTGCTCATCAACACCGCCGGGTCGCGGAAGAACAGGCCGGAGGCACACACGGCGATTCCCAACCTTTTTCTCGCCGGTGACTACGTCCGGACCGATATCGACCTGGCCACAATGGAATCCGCGAACGAGTCGGCGCGGGCCGCCGTGTCGGCCCTGCTCGCCGTCGCGGGTTCCCCCGCTGCGCCCCCGGCGATGTATCGCCTCCACGAGCCACCCGAACTCGAACCGTTCCGGCGCGTCGACGCCGACCGGTATCGCGCCGGATTGCCCCACATTCTGGCGGGCTGATTCCGCGGGCCCACCCCATGAATGCGGGTCCGGCCGCGAGCGATTTCGCGGCCGGACCCGGTTCGATTCCCCGGCGCCTACGCGGTCGGCGTCCGCAGATCCTTGCGGAGAATCTTGCCCGCAGCCGACTTCGGGACGATGTCGATGAACTGCACCTGCCGGACCTTCTTGTACGGGGAGACCCGTTCGGCGACGAACCCGATCACCTCGTCCTCGGTCAGCGACGAATCGGGCTGTCGCACAACGAATGCCTTCGGAACTTCTTCCCCGTCCTCGTCGGAGACACCGATCACGGCCGCATCTGCGATCTGCGGATGGGTCAGCAACAGCGCCTCGAGTTCCGCGGGCGGCACCTGATAACCCTTGTACTTGATCAGTTCCTTCAGTCGGTCCACGATCCGGACCACTCCGTGCGCATCCACGGTGGCGATGTCCCCGGTGTGCAGGTAGCCGTCGGCGTCGAGCGTTTCGGCGGTCGCCGCGTCGTTTCCGAGGTATCCGGCCATGATGTTCGGCCCCTTGCACCACAGTTCGCCCGGCTCGGAGACCCCGTCCCCGGTGGGATACTCGACTTCCTCACCGGTGGCCGGATCCACGATCTTGCATTCCATGTTCGGCACCGTGAACCCGACGGAATCCAACTCGGTGTCGTTGTCGTAGAACGGGATCGCGTGGGACACCGGGCTCATTTCGGACATTCCGTAACCCTGACGAACATTGCACCCGAGGCGCGCCGCGACCGCACCGCCCAGCACCTTGTCGAGCGGCGCCGCCCCCGAGAACACGGTGTGGATGCTCGAAAGGTCGTACTGATCGACGAGCGGGTGCTTCGCGAGCGCCACCGCGACCGGCGGAGCGATGAAGATGTACGTGCACTTGCGTTCGGAGATCAGGGTGAGGAACTCGACGAGGTCGAATTTCGGCATCGTCACCAGCGTCGCCCGCTTCGACAGTGCCGCATTGAGAAGCACGGTCATGCCGTAGATGTGGAAGAAGGGCAACACCGCGAGCACCCGGTCGTCGCGTCCGATGCCCATCCGGGGATTGATCTGGCACACATTCGCGACGAGGTTGCGATGCGTCAGCATCACGCCCTTGGGGCGGCCGGTGGTACCCGACGAATACGGCAGCACCGCAAGGTGCGTCGCCGGGTCGAAGCTCACGTCGGGCGCATGTGCACCCTCGGCGAGCAGGTCACGCAGCGACGGATGGCCCTCGGCGCCGTCGAGAACGATGAGCAGGTCGGCGGGGATCCCCACCGCCGCTGCCGCCTCTGCCGCTTGTGGGAGCAACGGCGAGACCGTCAGGAGGGCTTTTGCGCCCGAGTCTTCGAGTTGCTTGACGATGTCCGCGGCGGTGTACAGCGCGTTGATCGTGGTGGCGGTCGCGCCGGACCGCAGGATGCCGTGGAACACCGCGGCAAACGCCGGAACGTTGGGCGAGAGAAGGCCGACGACGTCCCCCACACCGATTCCTCGTGCCGCAAGCGCTCCGGCGATCCCGTCCACCTGTGCGATGAGCGTCCGATAGTCGGTCACAGCCCCGGTCGGGCCGTCGATCAGCGCCGGTCTGTCGAGGTCGGCTTCCTCGATCGAGCCGAACAGGAAGTCGTACACACTCAGCGCAGGTATGTCGACGTCGGGAAAAGGGCTGCGGAAACTCATGTTTTCTCCTCCGTGCTGCGTCGGCACGCGTGCCGTTGGGTCGCGCGCAACCATACCGCAAGGATGTGAGGGCGATCACAGCATGCTCGTCACAGTCCCCGCCGGAGGGTCGGAACGGCTCGGAACACCGAAAAGCCCTGTGCGCGAACGATGTCGCGCACAGGGCTCCGGTCGACCGAAGGTCGGAACTCTCGACCCGAAGGATCAGAGGTACTGACCGCAGGTTGGCCACGCGCCCGGGCCCTGGCCCGCCAGCACGTTCTCGGCGATACGGATCTGCTCCTCACGGGACGCGTTGTGCGCGTAGCCCGTACCGCCGTAGGCCTCCCAGGTGCTCTGCGAGAACTGCAGACCGCCGTAGTAGCCGTTACCGGTGTTGATAGCCCAGTTGCCGCCGCTCTCGCATTGAGCGACCGCGTCCCAGTTCCCGGACGCTGCGTTCGCAGTACCGGTTCCCAGAGCGAAGGGGGTGGCAACGAGGGCTGCGGTGGCAGCGACGGTGCCGAGGGTGCGCTTGATGTCGAACTTGGCCATGTGGGGTGAATCCTCTCCTGCTGCGTACGAGACGGCTTACGCCCGGCGACCCGGTCGACGTGTTTCCGAACCGGTGATCGCAGATCTCGCTCTGCCCTGACTTCATGTGATTTCCGAACAACCCGCGGGGCAGAGATGGCGGCGCGGCGGGGCCGGTTGGTAACGCCCGTTCATTTCGGGACTACAACGACGATAGGCGCTCGTTACGGAGCGGTCACGGCAAAGTTTTCTTGCACACCCGTCCAGGAAATCTGGCCGTGATACGGAAAATCCCCAGTTCGACCGGAAGAACCGAGTCGATTGGGGACCGTAAATCTCTCCGCTTTATGTGAGCAGCGTCACAATCTCAACCGGAGTATGCCTCGCAAACCGGGCAGGGCTTACGCCCGCGAAACTCCTTCTCCGGGTTCGCTGTCGCCGATTTCGGGGTCGAATGCGACCCCGGTTTGCTCCTCGATGAGGTGCCGGAAAGGCTCCAGATTTCGCAGCGGTTCACCGCGCGAGACCCGCCATTCCCACTCCCGCTTGATCGACGAGATGAATCCGATACCGACAATGATGTTGAAGTCGTAATCGGCCGCTTCGAGGACCTGCCCGAGCACTGCGTCGAGTTCCTCGGGAGTCACGGCGTGCTCGGCAATCCGGCCCACGAGATAGATGTCGCCCGCTTTGTCGAGCGTGTACGCCACGCCGTAGAGGCGACGATTGCGCCGCAGCAGGTACCTGAAGACGTCTTCGAAGTTCTCGTCGGGTTTGCGGCATACGAACGCTTCGACGCGAACACCGTGGTTACCTGCCGAGAGCAGCACGGTGGTCTTGAGCTTGTTCTCACCCGGCAGGTCGACGACGACGTGCCCGCCCTCTTTGAGGGAGTACTCGATTTCCCGGTCGCGAAGGGTGGCCTCGATGAGTTCGACGAGTCGTGCGGTCATGCCTTCACTCCCCCGGTGCGCCGAAGCTTCCACAGTCCGCGCTGCCGCCGAAGTGCATGCTCACTCGTCCCGAACGCACGATTTCGCCTCATGCCTGCCTTCCGGTAACTGTCGATCAATCCGTCTGCGGTGTGTTCCCACGAAAAGCCCTCGGCATGCTTCGGCGCTGCCGCCGCGAGAGTCTTCAACCGTGCGGGGTCACCGACCAGCGACCGCAGCGCCGCAGCCCAGTCGTCGATACGGTGCCCGTCGACGAGCACGCCGGTCTGTCCGTCCCGGACAGCGACGCCCAGTCCGCCGACGTTCGCCGCGAGCACCGGCGTGCCGCACGCCTGCGCTTCGATGGCGACGAGTCCGAACGACTCCGAATAGCTCGGTACGGCCACCAGGTCCGACGCGCGATACACCTGGGCGAGACGGTCGGCCGGCTGCGGCGGCATGAAGGTGACGCGAGGCGCAATGCCCAGTTCGGATGCGAGTTCGATCAATGCGTCCGGACGCTCGAGTCCGGTGCCGGAGGGTCCTCCGACGACGAGCACCCGCAGCGGCAGATCCGGAGCGTCGGCGACGGCCTGAGCAGCCGCCCGCAGCAGCACGTCCGGAGCCTTGAGCGGCTGGATCCTGCCGACGAAGGTGACGACGGTTTCACGGGGATCGAGACCGAGTTCCGCGCGCGCCGTGTCGCGGTCGCCCGGACGGTAGCGCGACAGGTCGGCTCCCGGCGCCACCACGTCGATCCGTGACGGGTCGGCACCGTAGATCCGCACGAGCTGGGCAGCTTCGTCGGTGGTGTTCGCAACCATCCGGTCCGCCTCCGCGACGACCTGCTGTTCGCCGATCTGGCGGGCTGCCGGTTCCGGGGTGTCGCCTGCGGCGAGGGACGCGTTCTTCACCGCGGCGAGGGTGTGGGCGGTGTGGACGAGCGGCACTCCCCAGCGGTCGCGCGCGAGCCAGCCGACCTGGCCGGAAAGCCAGTAGTGGGAATGGACCAGGTCGTAGTACCCCTGGGGATGGCGTGCTTCCTCGCGCAGAACACCCGCTGCGAACGCGCACAGCTGGGTGGGCAGGTCGTGTTTGTCGAGCCCTTCGAACGGTCCCGCCGCGATATTGCGGACCAGAACGCCGGGTGCGGCGTGCTGCACCGCCGGGTCCGACGAGGAGGTCGCCCTGGTGAAGATCTCCACCTCGATTCCGCGACGTGCGAGCTCGATCGCGGTCTGCAGCACGTACACGTTCATGCCTCCCGCGTCCCCGGTGCCGGGCTGTGCCAGCGGTGAGGTGTGGACCGAAATCACGGCCACGCGATGCGGACGGCTGGGCTGGGAGGTCACCCCTCCATACTGCCCTGCGGGTGTTCGGCGCGAGCAGCGACCTCTCGCGTACCGGGCTCCGGTGCCACCCCGCGCGCTGCCGCTAGACGGACGACACGAATCGCGCGACCTCGTCGGCGAACCGGTTCGGATCCTCGACGAACGGTCCGTGGTCGACCCCGTCCCAGATGGAGAGTGTGACGCGCGGTGCCAGCGATGCCACATGGTGCGCAGCCGACACGTCGACCACCGAATCGTCGGATCCGTGGAGCACGAGGACGGGAACCTCCAGAGCCGACAGCAACTCGTCGTTGCTCACCGTGCGGGCGAACAGCGCGGCCCGCACGCGCGGCGGTGTTGTCAGGCTCGTGCCGAACAGGGCCTGGGAGACGACGCCCTTCCCTTCGGGCGGACCGGTCAGCGCGTCCCCGAACGAACCCAGGGCGCGGACCGCCTCGCGCGGGTCCTCCGACATCGCGGCGGGAATCGCGGCACGCATCGCCGCGCCGACCCGTCCGCCCTTCTCTCCCCGTCCGAGGCTCGTAACGGCGCCGACCAGGATCACTGCGCTCACCGCGCCGGAACCGTGGGTGGCGAGGTAATCGCAGATCACGAGTCCGCCGTAGGACCATCCGAGCAGGACGGCCGGGTTGCGCTCGGACACGCCCTCCGCGACGAACACCGCGTCGACGTCCGCGGCCCAGGCCTTGCTGTCGTCGTAGCCGCTCTCGGGCACCCCGGAGTAACCGTGGCCGCGCAGGTCCACGGCGATCACCCGGAAGCTCTGGGCGAGCGCGTCGAGAACCCCATCCCCCCAGCATTTCGAGGACTGCGCCCAGCCGTGGAGGAGCACGAGCGGTTGAGCGGCCGTCGGGCCGAATGCCCGGTAGACGAGGGTGGTGCCGTCGGCGCTGAGAACTTCGCGGACTGTCATGCGCGTCACTGTATCCGGGAGCGAAGATGGATCCCCGCGGCGCAACCCGTCGCGACCAGCCCGGCGGCGATGCCGACACCGAACCCCGCAGTGACGCCGATGTGATCGATGACCTGGCCCACCGCGGCCGATCCCAGGGCCACTCCGACCCCGAGCCCGGCCACCGTCCACGTGATGGACTCGGTGAGCTGTCTCGCGGGCACGATCTGCTGAGTGAGGGAGGTCGCGACGATCATCGCGGGCGAGATCGCGCAACCCGCGATCAGATAGAGCACCGCGAGGACGGGCACCGCATCGGCGAGCAGCAGCGGCCACAGCAACACCGACAGCGCGGCCGTCGCGATCAGCAACTGGCGGGCCGGCGCGGAGTTCGCCACCCGTGAGCCGAACACCAGACCGCTCAGGGCCGAGCCCGTCGCGAACAACGCGATCACGAAGGTCGCAGCGCCGGGGGCGTCCCGCTCGGCGGTGAACGCGACCGCCACGACGTCGATCACCGCGAAGACCACACCGATCGCAACCATCATCGCGATGATCGCCAGCAGTGCGGGCAAGCGGAGCAGCTTGACGCCGGGGGTGTCCGAGCGGTGCCGGTGCACGGGCGGTTCGGTCTTCCGCAAACCTGCGAGGGTGAACGTGCCGACGAGCAGCAGGACCGCGGCGAGCAGCGGACCGGCTTCGGGGAACAGCGCCACACCGAGCCCCACCGACAGCACCGGGCCGACGATGAAGCACACCTCGTCGATCACCGCTTCGAGCGCGAACGCCGTCCGGAGTTGGGCTGTACCGCCGTACAGCTCGGTCCATCGGGCACGGACCATCGCCCCGATCGTGGGCATCAGGCCCGCGGGAAGCGCACACACGAACAGCAACGCGACGGGAGCCTCGAGTCGTACGCCCGCGAGCATCGCGACGATCGCCGTGGCGCTGACGATCGCGGCGGCGGGCAGGACCCGTCGCTGCCCGTGCCTGTCGACGGCCCGCGACACCAGCGGTGTGAACAACGCATACGACAAGGCGAACACCGCGGACAACGCACCGCCGAGTCCGTAGTTGCCTCGCAGTTGCGAAAACATGGTGACGATTCCGATCCCGACCATCGCGATCGGCAACCGCGCCACGAATCCGGCAGCGCAGAACGCGACCGATCCCGGCGCGGTGAACAACTCGCGGTACGAGCCGCCCAGCCTCTGTGACACGTGTGCTCTCGTTCTCTTCGCTCTCCCGGGTCGCCTCCGACCTCGGGTAACCCCACGGATCAGTTTTCCGTGCCAGCATTCACGGTATGGGCGTCCTCTTATGCTTTCACGCTCACCCCGACGACGAGGTGTTCACCACCGGCGGTGCGATGCGGCTCGCGGCCGACGCCGGGCACCGGGTCGTACTCGTCGTGGCCACCGACGGCGCGCAGGGCGAGCACCCGGACGGGTTACTCGCCCCCGGTGAATCCCTTGCCGAGCGCAGGCTGCGCGAACTCGAGCGTTCCGCCGATGCCCTCGGGGTGTCGCGGCTGGTGACTTTCGGGTACGCCGACTCCGGGATGGCGGGCACACCGGCCAACAACGCTCCGGGTGCATTCGCGAACGTCGACATCGACGAGGCGGCCGCGCGTCTCGCTGCCGTGATCGACGAGGAGGGAGCCGACGCCGTCACGATCTACGACCCGAACGGCGGATACGGACACCCCGACCACGTGCAGGTGCACCGTGTCGGTGTCCGCGCCGAGGCGCGGACAGGTCACGACGCCGTATACGAGTCCTCCATGAACCGCGATCACCTGAAACGTCTGTTCGCGGCGGTCCCGGAGATGGTGGAGGGCGCCCGTCCGCCGGACCTCGACACGTTCGGTTTGCCGGAGAGCGAATTGACCACCGCGGTCGACGTGTCCGCGGCCATCGCCGCCAAACGCGCGGCGATGCACGCACACGAGTCGCAGATCGGCGATTTCGGCCCCATGCTGGGTATGAGCGACGAAGAGTTGAGGGCCGCGTTCGGCACCGAATGGTTCCGGCGGCGGGGGGCTCCGCCCGGTCTCCACGAAACTTCGCTTCCACTCTAGAGATACGACGTGCCGTACCCGACGAGAAGGAGAACCGATGGACCATCGAGGACGCCGAGCGACACGTGAGAGCAACAACAGGTCTCTGCTCGAGCGCTATCGCGCGACCGGCGCGGATCTTCCGTTCGGCAATCCCCTCGTCGCACACGGCGTCGCGATGGAGGGTTACTTCTGGCGGTTCACCCAGCCCGACACCGGGCGGGTGATCATCGCGCTGTGCGGCGTCAACCGTTCCGACGACGGGCATTGGGCCACTCTGGGCCTCGCCGCGCATCCCAACGGATTCCTGCGTACGACTACGCATCCCGAAGCGGCAGCGGACGTCGGGCAACTGGGAGCGACGGCAGGATCGGCGTTCCGCGGTGACCCGGACCGCGTCCTGATGGACCTCGGTGAGGACGGGCGAATCGACGTCCGGATCGTTCCCACGCTTCCCTGGCCCCGGCGCCGTTTCGGCGGGTCGAGCGTGTTCCAGTCCGTGCCGGCGTTGAACCAGTATTGGCATCCGTGGCTTCTCGGGGCCCGCGCCGAAGGGTACGCGGTGCTCGGGGACGAGAAGTGGGACCTCGACGGTGCCCAGGTCTACGGCGAGAAGAACTGGGGCAAGGGCGGATTCCCCGAATCGTGGTGGTGGGGACAGGCGCAGGGGTTCGCCGATTCCGAGGCGTGTGTGGCGTTCGCCGGCGGCCAGGTGCATTCCGGCCCCCTGCGCACCGAGGTGACCGCCGTCGTGGTGGCCCTGCCGGACGGGCGCGTCGTGCGCTTGGGTAACCCCGTGACCTCACCGGTGCGCGCCGACGTCACCGACGAGACCTGGTCGTTGCAGGGACGGAACCGCCGATGGAGCATAGAGATCGAGGCGACCTCACCCATCGGATCGGCCCACGTCCTGCCGGTCCCGCTGCCCGCCGAGAGGCGCAACGTCCCCGGCGCGATCGAACACCTCGCGGGAACGATGTCCGTTACCGTGCGCGAACGCGGAAAGACGGTGTGGTCCGGCGAGTCCCGTCTTGCCGCACTCGAACACGGTGGTCTCGACCGGGCCCGGGCCGAACTCGACCGGCGGGGAGCGGACTCCGCCGCCACGGACGGACCTCCCCTCGTCTGACCGGCGCCGCGCCGGCACCTACCCCGCTGCTGCTCGTCGCATCGCGGCGAGCGGATCGGAGTACAGCGAACTCAGCGACACCACCCCTGCCGCGTGTGCCTGCACCCGGTTTCCGAACCCCGTGATGCGGATATCTTTGCGGGGCAAGGTCGACGACCGCGTGAATGCGTCGGCGACGTGCGGCACCGCGGCCGGGTATTCGGTGAACGCCTGACCACCGAGGATCACGCGGTCCGGGTTGAACAGATCCCGGAGCATCCCGACGGTGCGCCCCAAGACGGTGGCCCGCTCGACGAGCAGGTCGTGAGCCGGTGCGGACCCTGCCCGCGCGAGGCGATACACGGCCTGAACGGTCGTCTCGTCGCCGTCGGCGAGGACCCCTTCGGCGCGCGCACGCAGCGCCACCGCCCGGTCGCTGACCGTCGTCTCGAGGCAGCCGACCGCCCCGCATGTGCACGCGGCGGACGACCCGGTGGGTAGGTGTGAAATCGAGCCCGGACCGCCGGTCGGCGTGTGTACCTTGCCGTCGAATGTGAGGGCGACGCCGACCGTTTCACGTGCATAGAAGTACAGGCTCGTGCCCTTGGGGTCGGTGGCGTCCCGCTCGGGGGTGAGGAGGAGTTCGGACGCCGCCATCGCCTCCACGTGTGCGGAGACGGAGATCGGCAGGCCGAAACCACCACCGATGACGGCACCGACACGCGCACCGGACCACCCCAGCCGGGGATGGTCTGCGAGTCCGGTGACCGAATCGACGCGCCCTCCCAGCGCGACTCCGACCCACAGCGGGGTTCGGCGATGCCAGCGGGCGGCAAAAGCTCTGGCGCTGGCCGTGATCGAGGCCAGGGCGATGTTCTGGTCGCCGGACGGTGTGGGCACCTCGACGGCACCGATGATGCGCCCGCGCAGATCGCTCGCCACGATGCCGGTGGTCACGGCTCCGATATGGATACCGACGGTGAGGTACCGCTCGTGATCGACCTCGACCGGTACCCGGGGCCGGCCGATCGCACCGGATTCGGCGAGATCGGCGCGTTCACGGAGCAGACCCGCGGTGAGGAGCGCGGTGACCTGCCGGTTGACGGTGGCAACGCTCGCGCCGGTCACCTTTGCGATCACATCGCGGGAGATGGGACCACGATTGGAAACGACACGGAAGACCGAGGCGCCCGTACCGTCGGCGATCCGGAGATCGGGCGGAACGATCCTGACCTGCGACGACGTGGTGCGAGCCGGGGTCCGGCCGCGGGCAGGTGCGGCGGTCCGCGCCACACCGCGCGGAGCAGACCTCGGGGAGAGAAGTGCGGACGGAGAGAGAGTGGGAGCGCTCACGGCTGTTCCTTGCTGCTGACCCCGGGGAGTGATCGACATCCGGGAAGGCGAAAGACGAGGTCGACGCACCGAATACCGACGACGTGTGGACACGTCCGGACGAAGATCCGTGGAACCGGATCAGAATCGGCGCGGAGTTACTTTCCGCAGCAGCGACAACAGAGTTCGCGCGCCAGAGGCAGCCGTGATCCCAGCGCGGCGGTCACATACGTGACGCGCGGAGTGGAGGTGGGGCCGACCGACATGAGGGCAAACTTAACGCCAGAACGCGCGGGTGTCCAGTTGCGGAGCAGGTCTGGCATTCACGAAGCACGACGGGCATCGTGCGTCTCCGCCGAAACCGGTGCGAGAAGCAACGCCTCCCACGCGTCGACGAGAGCGATCAATTCGGTGCGTGTCGGCGGAAGTCCACCGCGGTCGTAGTGCGCGAGACGCCCGAGGATGCTGGCGTACACCAGGTCGAGCCGCTGGTTTCCGATGTCGGTCGGCAGGTGCCCGATCGACGTGCGCAGTGCGAGATCGGCGTCCTGTCCCGTCTCCCCCGACGCGGGATGTGCTCCGGGAACGTGCAACCGGTCGCTGTGCATCAGCCGGTCCAGGAGGGCGACGTAATGATTGTTACGTCCGATCGTCCCGGCGAGCGGTTTCACGATCGCCCACAACGCATCCCGCGTCGACAATCTGCCCTTCGCTGCGAGCAATTCGGTCAGCAGCGCGTCGCGATCGGAGTCCACCGCGGGCAGGCGATGGTTGAAGACCGCCAGCAACAGCCCTTCCTTGGTGCCGAAGTAGTAGCCGATCACCGACGAGTTGTATTGGCCGGCGGCCTTACGGATGTCCGCGAGGGTCACGCCGTCGTAGCCGTGACGCGCGAAGAGACGTTCGGCGGCTTCCACGAGCCGGATACGGGTCTGCTCCCCCGAGCTGTAACGCCCCCGAGTGGTCGTCATGGGCGCCTACGTTAGCGTCGACCCGCCGTCTTCGCAGGTCGGGCGCCGGGGGCGGTGGGTGAGGCTCTAGTGCTTGAAGTGCCCGGTGGCGCGGGCGAGCAGATGCTGCACCTCGCGTCGGTCGGCGGTCGCGAGCCGGGCGGTGAGCTTGTCGGTGGCCTTGCCGGCGACCGTCGTGACGGTCCTGCCCTGCCACGAGATCAGGACCTTGCCGTCCTTGGTGACGACGTGGCCGAACACATCCTCCGCGAAGCGATTGCGGGCGTCCTCAGGCATGAACGCACGATATCCCGAGTGGCCTCGCTGCGCGTGTGCGTCGCCGGAACACGTGCAGCGAGGGGTGTGGATAAATCGGATGGTGGCGTGCACGACATTACGATCGCAACATGACCATCTCTCCCGACTCCCGCATCGCCGTCGTCACCGGAGCATCGTCCGGCATCGGCGAGGCCACCGCACGCACACTCGCCGCCCAAGGATTCCACGTGGTGGTCGGAGCGCGGCGACTCGACCGGCTCGAGCGCCTCGCCGACGAAATCGGTGGCACCGCCCTCGAATTGGACGTGACCGACGAGGACTCCGTCGACGCGTTCACCACCGTCATCCCCCGCGTCGACGTGCTGATCAACAACGCCGGCGGCGCGAAGGGACTCGCGACGGTCGCCGAGGCCGACGAGGACGACTGGCGGTGGATGTGGGAGACGAACGTGCTCGGCACGCTCCGCATCACGAAGGCTCTCATCCCCAAGCTCATCGCTTCCGGTGACGGCCTCATCGTCACGATCACGTCGGTCGCCGCCCTCGAGGCGTACGACAACGGTTCGGGGTACACGACCGCGAAGCACGCTCAGGCCGTACTGCACCGGACGTTGCGCGGTGAACTGCTGGGCCTGCCCGTGCGCTTGACCGAGATCGCGCCGGGTGCCGTCGAGACGGAGTTCTCGCTGGTGCGCTTCGAGGGCGATCAGGAGCGTGCCGACAAGGTGTACGAGGGAATCACCCCACTCGTCGCCCAGGACATCGCCGAGATCATCGGTTTCGTGGCGTCACGGCCGTCGCACGTCAATCTCGATCAGATCGTCGTCAAGCCGCGCGATCAGGCGAGCGCGGGGCGTTTCCACCGCACCACGCCTTAGCCTGCCGGATCGCGTCGTTTCAGATTTCACAGCCGACGGTGACGGGTTCGGGATGCAGGCGCACTCCGAACACGTCCTCGACGCGATCGCGGATCTCCTGGGCCAAGGCAACGAGATCCGCGGTCGTGGCTGAACCGCGATTGGTCAGTGCGAGAGTGTGTTTCGTCGACAGGCTCGCCGGAGCCGCCGGTCCGGGGAAACCCTTCGCGAATCCCGCGCGTTCGATCAGCCATGCCGCCGAGAGCTTCGTTCCCCGGTCCGCGGGGTACCGGGGGATACGCACGTCCGGTCCCACGTGCGCGGTGATCGCGGCGAGCACACGGGGAAGATCTTCGTCGGGCACGACCGGATTGGTGAAGAACGACCCGGCGCTCCACGTGTCCGGGTCGTCCGGATCGAGAACCATTCCTTTGCCACGCCGCAAGCCCAGGACGTGCTCGCGGACCTCGGCGGTGGGTCTGCGTTCACCCTGCTCGGCTCCGAGAGCGTCGGCCAGTTCGCGGTAGCCGAGCGGTGCGCTCATGCCGTCGGCGCGTACGTCGAATTCGACCTCGAGGACCACGGCGTCTTCGGAGTGCTTGAGCACGCTCGTGCGATAGCCGAGACCGAGCGCGTCCGGCTCCACCCACCGGGTCTCGCCCGAGCGGCGGTCGAGAAGTCGCACACGACGCAGCAGCGACCCCACCTCGACGCCGTAGGCACCGACGTTCTGAACCGGTGTCGCACCCGCGGACCCCGGAATTCCCGAGAGGCATTCGAGCCCGCCGACGCCGGCGGCGACTGCGGCCGCGACCACGTCGTCCCACACGGCTCCGGCATCGGCGCGCACCACGGAATCGGAGATCGAGATCTCGCGGGTCGCGATTCGCACGACGACACCGTCGAAGCCCTTGTCGCCGATCACCAGGTTGGAGCCGCCCGCGAGCAGGAGAACGGGGACCTTCTCCTCGTCGAGCAGGCGCACGACCTGCACCAACGCATCTGTGGTCGTGCATTCGGCGAGGTACTCGGCGGGTCCGCCGAGACGCAGCGTCGTCAGACTGGACAGCGGTACCTGTTCGGAGGTCACGGCTCCCGCGGCGGCGAGCCGTGCCCTGATTCGTGGATCGAGCACCTGCAAACGGTAGCGTGCCCCGCATGGGCAGCCCTATCGACCACTCCGTGACCTACTCGTTCTCCCCCGCGGCGGTGCACGCGGCATTCGTCGATCCGCAGTACTGGCACAACCGGCTGGCGAAGGTCGGCGGGCCCGGCGCAGCGGTGGAGTCCGTCGACACCGGCGACGGCACCATCGACCTGACCCTCCAGCAGGCCATCCCGGCCGAGCAGCTGCCGAACGTCGTCACGAGTATCCGACCGGGCGATCTGGTGATCCGCCGTCAGGAATCGTGGGGTCCGCTCACCGGCGACCGGGCGCAGGGCAAGTTCTCGGCGCGGGTGGACGGCATGCCCGGACACGTCGAGGGCACTCTCACCCTCCAGGGAGACGGCAACGATTCGATGGTCGTGATCGAAGGACAGGTCGAGGTGAAGATTCCCTTCCTCGGTTCCAAGATCGAGGGCCTCATCGTCGACGAACTCGTGGGCCTGTTCGCGGCGGAACAGACGTTCACCGAGTCGTGGCTCGGAGGCGACCGGTCGGCCTGACCTGCCGACCGCGATTTCCTCGTAGCCCCCGGCGGGCGGTACCCTGACCTGCCGTGTCACGGCGTACCGACTACTCTGCCCGCTTCCCGTATCCCCCGGATCGGGTCTATCGGGCGCTCGCCGACCGTGACCACTGGGAGGCGCGCACCCGTGAGATGCGCAAATACTCCGAGAACCACGTCGAAGAATTCGCCGTATCCGACGCCGGAATCCATGTCGTCCTGCACCACGTGATCCCCCGGTCGAAGCTCCCCGACCTGGCCCGGACCGTCATGAAGAAGGACATGGTGATCACCCGGACGGAAACCTACGGCCCGTTCGACGAGCGGTCCACGGGGCGCTACGAGGCGACGGTCCCTGCGGGTCCGGGGCGCCTGACCGGCACGATGGACCTGTTCCGCCACGAGGACGGCACCACCCTGCGCACCTCCTCCGAAGCGAAGGTGCACCTGCCGCTGGTCGGCGGGAAACTCGAAGACTTGATATTGACCAATCTGGTCGAGGTGTTCGCCGTCGAAGCGGCGATCACCTCCGACTGGCTCGGTCGTCGGTAGCCCCCGGGGTGCGCGGAACGCGCCCGGTCGGTGTCGTCACTCGCGGCACCACCGGGATCAATCGATTGCGGCGTAGCGACCGCTGGGCGATGCACGACCCGGAGGTAGCGCGTGCGCTCGAGGAAGCATCCGATCCCCTGGTCGTCGACCTCGGCTACGGTGCGATGCCGGTCACGACTCTGGAACTGGCGGCCCGTCTCCGGACGGTGCGCCCGGACGTACGCATGGTGGGCCTCGAGATCGACCCGGACCGGGTGGTTCCGGGCCGGGACGGGGTGGAGTTCGCGCGGGGCGGGTTCGAACTCGCAGGACTGCACCCGGTCCTGATCCGGGCCTTCAACGTGTTGCGGCAATACCCCGAAGAGGCCGTGGATTCGGCCTGGGCCCAACTGCGGGCCGGCCTCGCGCCCGGTGGCCTCCTCATCGACGGAACGTGCGACGAACTCGGCCGGCGCTGCGCGTGGGTGCTGCTCGACGCCGAGGGCCCCCGCTCGCTCACCTTGGCGTGGAGCCCGTTCCACGTCTCCACCCCGTCGGACGTCGCCGAGCGTCTACCGAAAGCCCTGATCCACCGGAACGTTGCGGGCGAGGGCATTCACGAGTTGTTGCAGGCCGCGGACCGAGCCTGGGCGACCGCCGCGCCCTACGCGTCCTTCGGCCCCCGGGTCCGTTGGCGCGCGACGGTCGATCTTCTCCGGGAGCAGGGGTGGCCGGTGCCTGCGCAGCGGCGCCGCATGCGCGACTGCGTGTTGTCGGTGCCGTGGAGTGTCGTCGCTCCCGCCATGGCGACTGTGTAGTCGCGGTTGCCCCGTGTAGTCGCGGCTCCCGGTCAGCCGGCGGACAGCAGCGCGAGCGCGATGCGGTCGGCCACCGTGGCGGGCTCCCCCGCGACCGCGGCGTGCAGTTCGTCGGAGTCGACGCGCCCGAGGGTGAGCGCGTCCCCGACGAGTTCGTCGAGCACTTCCTGCGAGACCCCGCCGGCAGCGAGGTCGACGGCGGTACGCGCAGGTGTGGTGACGCGGAAGCACCCGACGGTTTCGAAGTCCCGGTCCGTCAGGGTCCGGTGGTGGAGCGCCAGCCGGTTGCTCGGCACGGTGCGCTGATCGACCGTGGACAGGTGCAGGAAGCGCGGCTGCAGGTGGCCCATGCCGTGGAGTTCGGCGGCACTTTGGTGCGACACCACCGCGGCGCCTTCGTACCAGGCACACCAGCGTGCGAATTCGTCGAACTTGGTCTGCGGACTGTCGCTCATACGAAACAGTTCGGAGTCGATCCGGAGCCACAGCCCGGCGTCGATCCGGGCACGGAACCCGTCGGTGGCGATGCCGTGTCCGGTTGCCTGACGCGCGGTGAAATACCCGGCCTGAGTCACGGCAAGCCGACGCAAGAGGCCGTCGGCGTCGGCCTGCCCGGAAGCGTCGTTCTCTGAATCCGCCCACCCTGTCATGGCGCCAGACTACCGAACCCTTGTGGTACAGCTCACACATTCGGGCAATCGAGTGTGCGCGCGCTCATAGCTTCCTCAGACTTGTCCGGAACAATCTCGTCCATGACGCAAAGGAAGCGCACCCGACTCGTCACCATCGCCGTCGTGCTCGTCGCCGCACTCGTGGCGGTACTCGTCGGTGCCGAGGTCTATGTCCGCAATCGCGCCACCACGTGTCTGGCTCAGTCGTTCGAGAGCGAACTCGGCACGGGCGTGGACGTGGACCTGAGCTGGAAACCCGTTCTGTGGCAACTCGCCGACCGGCAGGTCCCGTCCGTCACGCTCGACAGCGACGACACCGCGTTCGGACCCGCGAAGGAAATGCAGGTTCACGCGGTCGTCCGGAATGTCGACCTGCGCGACACCGCCGAGGGCGCCGGTACCGTCGGCAGTTCCAGCGCGGAAGTCAACTGGCCTACCAGCGGGATCCTCGCCACCGTGCAGTCCCAATCGGTGGGTGCCCTGATCAGCAACGTCACCGCGAACCCCGACGCCGGCACGTTGACCTTCGTCGTGGGCGGAGACGGCCTGGCCGAACTCACCGTGCGACCCACCGTGGCCGACGGGAAGGTCGCTGTCCAGACGGTCGACGCCTCGGTGCTCGGCTTCGGGCTCCCGAATTCTCTCGTCGACGGGATCGTGGAGTCCCTGACGGCGGGGCTGCAGCAGTACCCGCTGGGAATGACCGCGACGTCGGTGTCGGTCACCGATTCCGGCATCCGGCTCGACCTGGACGGCGGCCGGTACGTCCTGCCGGAGAATCCGGAAGGCGCGCAGCAGCAGCAGAATCAGGGGCCGTGCGGAGCACTCGTGTAACAGCCGGCTCGTGTGACGGTCAGTCGGGGAAACCGTCGAGAACGGCCCGGCTACCGGAGAGCCCGAGGCGCGTCGCACCCGCGTCGATCATGCGGGCGGCGGCGTCCGCGGTGCGGATCCCGCCGCTCGCCTTGACGCCGAGGCGCCCGCCGACCGTCTCGGCCATCAGCCGGACGGCGTGCTCGGACGCGCCCCCTGCGGGGTGGAACCCTGTCGAGGTCTTCACGAAATCCGCACCGGCGTTCGCGGCCGCGCGGCACACCTCGACGATCGCCTCGTCCGACAACGCCGCGGATTCGATGATCACCTTGAGCACGGGATCGAAACCGATCGCCTCCCGCACGGTGAGGATGTCCGCGAGTACGGCGTTGTAGTCTCCGGCCACCGCGGCACCGATGTCGATGACCATGTCGACCTCGCGTGCGCCCTCCTCGACCGCGAGACGTGCTTCCGCGCCCTTGATCAAGGAATGGTGCTTGCCCGACGGGAACCCCACCACGGTCGCGATCACGAGACCGTCGGCGCGCAACGGCAGCATCGACGGTGACACACATACCGCGTAGACGCCCAGTTCGCGGGCCTCGTCGACGAGAGCACGCACCGCCTGCAACGACGCTTCCGGAGCCAGCAGGGTGTGGTCGATCATGGCGGCGACCTGCGAGCGGGTCAGTGTGGTGGCGGACATGACGCCAGCTTTCCACACCACCGAAACGGTTGCCGGTCACGTGCTGTGCGATCAGACTTGCCACGTGATCATTCGCCGGGAACTGCCGTCGGACAACGGTGCCGTGTCCTTTGTCCATCACGGGGCATTCGCTGCGCTCACCCCGCCCGGCCTCGTCCCGGTAGAACCCGGCCTCGTCGAAGCCCTCCGCAGCGGACCCGCCTGGCTGCCCCCGCTCTCACTGGTGTGCGAGCACGCGACGGACGGCATCGTCGGTCACGTGTGCGCGACCCGCGGGGATGTCGACGGGTACCCGGCCCTCGCGCTGGGGCCGATCGGGGTGCTCCCCGACATGGCGCGTTGCGGGATCGGCTCTGCTCTGATGCACGCCGTGCTCGGTGCTGCCGACGCGCTCGACGAGTCGATCGTCGTGTTGGTCGGCCACCTCGACTACTACCCACGGTTCGGGTTCGTGCCCGCGGCAGATCTCGGAGTCACTCCCGACGTGCCGGAGTGGGCGCCGCACATGCAAGCGCGCACGCTCACCGCCTACCGGCCGGAGATGACCGGCGAGTTCCGCTATCCGGTTCCGTTCTACGAATTCGGTGGGGCGCGGTCGTGAGTACCGACGAGGACCGTCCGGGCGAGGACCACGCAACGGGCACCGGCGCGGCCGAGACCGCCCGGACGTTCGATGCCGCGAGCACAGCCTTCGACACACTCACCCCCGTTCTGTGGGGGCCGGCCGGCCAGTCGCTCGTCTTCCAGCTAGGGGTCGGTCCCGGCGACACCGTCCTCGACGCGTGCTGCGGTGCCGGGGCGTCCGCCGTTCCCGCCGCGATGGCGGCCGGCCCGACCGGGCGGGTTCACGGCGTCGACATCGCCGACGACCTCCTCGAACGCGGTCGCCTCCTCGCCGGAGCACGCGCTCTGACCAACGTCGACTTCGTGCGCTCCGACGTGACGAGCTGGGAACCGCCGTCCGACGTGCCGGACGAAGGCTACGACGTGCTGGCGATCTCCTACGGCGTCTTCTTCCTGCCCGACATGGACCTGGCGTTCTCCAGGCTCGTCGATCAGGTCCGTCCAGGTGGGCGGGTGGGCGTCACCGTGTGGCGCGCCGACGCGATGGCCGAGTTCAGGGAGGCGGTGTTCGAAGTCGCGTCCCGGCACTCCCCGGACTTCGCCCGGCGCGTCCCGGATTACGACCGGTCACCGCTGCGCCGGATCGACACTCCGGGCGCGCTCGAGACCTGGCTCGGTGCCGCGGGTACGCATTCCGTCGAGGTGCGGACGCTGTCCAACCTGATTCCGGCGACCGAGGACCTCTGCTGGGCACTCGTCTCGGGCACCGGATGGCGGCTCGCACTGTCGGGGCTCGACGAGTCGCAAGTCGAGTCGATGAGACGGGAACTCGCCGAAACGATCACCGCGCGCGGCATCCACACGATCGACGCCACCACTCTCGTCGGCACCGCGACGGTGCGACGCCACCCACCGACGGGGTGAGGTCCGGAGATCGTCCCGGTCCGCGCGAGTTGCTCCACGGCGCCTGAGACAATCGAATCCATGACGCTTGCTTCCTCGCCCGACAACCGCCGTTACGTCCTGACCTTGGGGTGCCCGGACTCGACCGGGATCGTCGCCCGTATCTCGAAGTTCCTTGCGGATGTGGGCGGATCGATCGTGGAAGCCGCGTATCACGCCGACCAGGACAGCGGCTGGTTCTTCACCCGGCAGGCGGTGCGCGCCTCGTCGATCCCGTTCTCGATCGAGGAACTCCGCACCAAGTTCGCCGCCGTGGCCGAGGAGATCGGCCCGGAGACCGAATGGACCCTCTCGGACACCGGCAAACGCAAGCGCGTCGTGCTGCTGGTCAGCAAGGAAGCGCACTGCCTGCACGACATCCTCGGCAGGGTCGCGGCCGGTGAACTCGAAGCCGACGTGTGCGCGGTCATCGGAAACCATCCCCAGCTCGAGTCGGTCGCGCGTCGTCACGGGATCGATTTCCACTACGTGTCGTTCCCGAAGGACCCCGCCGAGCGCGGACCCGCGTTCGAACAGGTCCGCAAGCTCGTCGACGCCCACGATCCGCACGCGGTCGTCCTCGCGCGCTTCATGCAGGTCCTGCCGGAGTCGCTGTGTGAACACTGGGCGGGTCGCGCGATCAACATCCACCACAGCTTCCTGCCGTCGTTCATCGGCGCCCGCCCGTACCACCAGGCGTTCAAACGGGGTGTGAAGCTGATCGGCGCGACCTGCCACTACGTCACGGCCGAACTCGACGCCGGCCCGATCATCGAGCAGGACGTGATCCGGGTCAGCCACAGCGACAGTGTGAACGACATGGTGCGCCAGGGCCGCGACGTGGAAAAGCTCGTGCTCGCACGGGGATTGCGCTGGCATCTCGAAGACCGCGTCCTGGTACACGACAGCAAGACCGTGGTCTTCAGCTGATTCCGGCGTTCACCGCCGGGTTCCGCTCGATCAGCCGACGAGAGCGTTCGCTTTCTCGACGAGATGCAGCAACTCGTCGTTGACGCGGTCGATCGCCTCGACCGAACTCATGTGGCCGACACCGTCGAGGACGACGAGTCGCTCGAGGTTGCCCGCGTCGTCGAGTTGACGGGCGAGCCGCCGGGCATGCACGGGCGGAGTGAGCCGATCGGCGGTACCGACGAGCACCGTGGTCGGGACGGTGAGGTTCTGCAGGCCCTCGCGGATGTCGAGGGCACTGAGCGCGTGTCCCCAGCCGCCGCGGGTGCGGGGCGGGCATCCGAGCACGATCTGCGCGCAGAACGCGACTTCCGGGCCGGTCGCGTTCGGGGAGAGCGCAATGTAGCGCAGTGCGCGGGTGGTGGCGGACGATTCGACCAGCGGCAGGGTCGCACCCATCACCCGGCGCGCGACGGGTACGGGCACTTTCGGGAATCGTGCGGGTAGCGGCACGATCGCCGCATCCGCGACGAGGTTGTCGGTACCCGTGCTGGCCAGCAGCACACCGGCGACCCGCGTGTCGACCTGCTCCGGATGCTTTTCCGCCCACGCGATGATGCTCATGCCGCCCATGCTGTGGCCGGCGAGGATCGCTTTCCGCCCGGCCGGCACCGTGGCTTCGAGCACGGCGTGCAGGTCGTCGGCGAGTACGTCCGCCCCCAGCGGGCGAGAACCCGTCTCGCTGTTGCCGTGCCCACGCTGGTCGTAGACCACGACGCGGTAGTTCTCCGCGAAGGCGTTGATCTGCGGGGTCCAGTACGCCGCGTTGCACGTCCAGCCGTGGCAGAAGACCAACGGCTGAGCTTCGGGGTCGCCGTACGACAACACATTCAGACGCGCACCGTCTTCGGTCCGCACCTCGATCGTCTCGGGTTCGACGGCGGGCGGTGCGAGCAGTGCATGTGGCGCGACGTCCTCGGTGCGGACGATCGCGCTCCGCCGGCGGCGGGCGACGGCCAGTCCTGCCGTGGCTCCGACGGCGAGCGCCGCTCCGGCAGCAATCGGCCACGTCGTACGGGACGGCTTCTTCACGGTTCTCCTGTGGTGTTGTGGTGCGACTCGGTGAGAGGGGTCAGAGGACGTGGGCTTTGCGGAGCAGCAGCGCCGACGGCCCGCCGATCAGACCCACCTCTTCGAGGAATTCGATCGTGCGCCGCGACCCGAGCCGCAGCCTGTCGTGGTAGTGCACGTTCGCTCGTGCAGCGGCTTTCGCCTCGGCGACATCGAGCCCGGCAGCGGCGTAAACCCGGTCGTTGACGAGGCTGGTGACGATGAAGTACGCGCTCAACCCCAGGTGGAGACGGACCCACGCGCGCTGCATTCGGCTTGCATTACCGGCTCTGCGCCGCGTCTCCTCGCGGGCATAACGGATGTGCCGTGACTCTTCGACGACATGGATGTGGCTGACGGTGCGGGTGAGCGGCTGGACCCGTTCGTCCCGCATGAAGTCGCGTTGCATCATGTCGAGGATTTCTTCGGCGAACAGGGTGCCGCCGTACGCGAGGGCACCGTTTGCCACTGCTTTGAAGATGCGGCCGGTTTCCCGGATCCAGCGCTTGGGCCGGTACGAGGGCACACCGAATCGTTGCGCCGACCGCGCGAACATCACGGAGTGCCGGCATTCGTCGGCGATCTCGGTGAGCCCGAACTGGACGTACGGCGTGGACGGATCGCGGCGGTAGAGGTCGCGCACGAGCATCTGCATGAGGATCATCTCGAACCAGATGCCCGTACCCGCGATACTCGCTGCTTCGTGGTTGGTGAGGGTGATGCGCTGTTCCTCGGTCATGCGTTCCCACAGGTCGGTGCCGTAGAGGCTGCACCATTCGGGGGTCATGCCGTATCTGCCCTCGACCATGGGAGCGTCCCAGTCGATCTCGAACGCCGGATCGTAGGACAGGCGCGCGGACGACTCGAGAAGCCGCTGCGCGGTCTCCTGTCGTTCGACGTCCTGGTCACGATCGCTCGTCGCGGCACCGGCGTGAACGTCGTGTGCTCGGGTCGTGCGGGTGAGAGTCATGGCCGACCGCCTCGTCTCGAAGATTTACCCGTTACTCGAAGTGTCATTATCTAAATCACACTTGTCAAGGCACGAGCGTTCCCGCGGCGATCGGGACGAGGCAGCGCCGCGGGCTACCAGCGGCGTCGCTGAACCTCTTCGACGCGCGGCCGCACGTCCACGAGGTACACGCACACCGCCACCACCGCGATGATGCCGAGTAGTCCGACAGCGCCGAACAGGATCAGCACCAGCAGCGCAGCGATCAGGATGCCGAGCCACACGGGCTTGGTGAGCTTGTCGACTGCGGGAAACGCCTCGGAGGGCTGGCGAACGGCATGGAAAAGCGCAAACCCGGCTCCCGCGATCGCGATGACCTGCAGCACGAGGATGATCAAACCGGCGAGAGAATCGACATTCGTCACTCCCCCAGTCTACGAGAACCGGCTCCCGCGCCAAGTGGCGCGGGAGCCGGTCGATGATGCCTGTGCCCGGGAGTGCCGGGCGATGACTCACGAGCCGCTGGACTTGCGGGGTGCGGCCTTCTTGGCGGGTGCCTTCGCGGCCGGACGAGCCGGAGCCTTGGCAGCAGCCTGGGCCGGGGTCTTCGCGGCCGGCTTGGCCGGAGTCTTCTTCGCCGGCGTCTTGGTGACCGGTGCAGGCTGGGGCTTCACCGCTGCCTCTACCGACTCGGTGACCTCATCGGCCGACTTGCCCACATCCGTCTTGGCGGCGTCCACGCGGTTCGCGGCCTCGGAACCGGCCTCGCGAGCCTGGTCGCCGAGCTCGAGCACCCGCAGAGCGGCTTCGTCACCCGCGTCGGAGATCGCCTCGCCCACGCCCTCACCGGTCTCGGAGATCCGGCCTGCGGCGCGGCCCGCGAGTTTTGCGGCCTGCTCGCCGACGGCGCGCGTCTGCCGGGCCACGGTTCCCAGCGTTTCTTCGGTGAGCTCGACGGCCTCACCGAATGCCGCTTCGGCCCTACCGAGTCCTTCTTCGACGGCGGGCTGCTTGCGAAGACGCTCGATGGTCTGCTCGCCACGCTCCGCGAGCGCGGTGTACAGGTCGGATGCGACCTTCAGGTACGCCTCGGCCACACTGCGCAACTCGTCGGCGGTGAAACGCTCCCGCAACTCTGCGATGTCCTCGGGGAGCTCGGACGGCAGACCCGCGAGGCGCTCCCGGAGAGACTCGACGGTCTCGGTCAGGTCGGTGGGGAGGGTGGTGAGCTTCCCGCGGGCGGTCTCGACATGGTCGTTCACATCGACCTGCGCGTTCTCGGCGCGCTCGCGAACCTGCGCGACCACGTCGGCCACCGCGTGCACGACGGCATCGCCTGCGCCGACGGCTGCGAAGAGTGACGTACGGATTGCTGCATTCGGATCGGTCATATCAGTTCTCCTCGTCGAAGTCTGTCTGGTGCCGGATGTCGCTCCCGGCGTCTGATGCCGACTCGGTGAGAGCCGCCTGGTTCTCACGGCAGAACGAGTCGTAGATGTCGAACAGAACCTGTCTCTGCCGCTCGGTCAGTACGGGATCTCCGAGCAGCGCATCCCGAAAGGCGCTCTGCGGCCGGTCTTCGAGAATCCCCGCCTGTACATAGAGCACTTCCGCCGACAACCGGAGTCCTTTAGCAATTTGCGCAAGCACTTCGGCAGAAGGTTTGCGCAAGCCACGCTCGATCTGACTCAGGTACGGGTTGCTGACGCCGGCGAGCTTCGACAACTGCCGAAGCGAGACCTGCGCCCCTTCTCGCTGCGCCCGAATGAAGCTTCCGATGTCCTGCGCAGCAGAATTCACCACGCGAGCCGCGATCTCTCCCGGTCCGCCGTTGCCACCGGCATCGTTGTCGGTGCCGGGCAGGTCGTTCGGGTCCTCGGTGCTTCCGGGACCCGACGCGGGATCGTCTCGACCTTGATCGATGGGCACGACCCTCACGCTACGCACGGGTGCTAGCTATAGCAAGCACTCTGCTAGCATGTGATCGGCGTCACGCGAACAGGAGCTCCGAAATGGTGTAGATGGCCAGGCCCGCGAGGGACCCGACTACGGTGCCGTTGATCCGGATGAACTGCAGGTCCCGGCCCACCGCGAGTTCGATCTTGCGGCTCGCTTCCTCCGCGTCCCACCGTTCGACGGTCTCCCGGATCACCGACGTGATCTCGTCGGCATAGTTCGAGGCGATGAAGCGCACCGCGTCGAGCAACCAGCCGTCGACCTTCGCTCGCAGTTCGTTGTCCTCGCGCAACCGCACGCCGAGGGCCATGACGTTCTCGGCCACCTTCGTGCGCAACGTGCTGTTCGGATCGTCGACGGAATCGAGAATCATCCGCTTGGCCGTGCGCCACGTTGCACCCGCGAGTTGCGTCACCTCGTCGCGGCCCATGATCTCGGCCTTGACCTTTTCGGCCTTCGCGATCGTCACCGGATCGCTCTGCAGATCGCGCGCATAGTCGGCGAGGAACTTGTTGACCGCGAGCCGCACCTCGTGGTCCGGGTTGGACCGGATCTTCCAGGTGAACTCGACGAGTTCGCGGTGGATCCTCTCTCCCAGCAGGAGATCGACGAACTTCGGCGACCACGACGGCGAGTCCCGGGTGATGACCCTGTCGATCGTCTCCTGACTACCCAAGGCCCACTGGTGGGCCCGTTCGGCCAGCATGTCGACCAACGGCAGGTGGCGGTTCTCGTCGATCAGTTCGGAGAGCACACGACCGAGCGGCGGCCCCCATTCGGGTTCCGCGATCCGCTTGACGATCGTGTTGTCGATGATCTGCTGGATGTCGTCCTCACGGAGGACACCGACGACTCCGCGCAACACCGTCGACGTCTCCTTGGCGACGCGTTCCGCATGTGCCGGTTCGGCCATCCACGTCCCGACGCGCAGCGGGATCTCGGCGGATTCGACCTTCGTCGAGACGACTTCGGGCGCCAGGAAATTGGTTCCGACGAACGAACTCAGACTCGAACCGAGCTGATCCTTCTTCTTCTTGATGATCGCGGTGTGCGGCACCGGAATGCCCAGGGGATGCCGGAACAGAGCGGTCACGGCGAACCAGTCCGCGAGGGCGCCGACCATGCCGGCTTCCGAGGCCGCGCGTACGTAACCCACCCAGGGACCCGCTCCGCGCGTCTCCTGCCACCTACAGAACAGGTAGATGACGGCGGCCACGATCAGGAAGCCGGTTGCGACCGCCTTCATCCGGCGGAGGTCGCGGCGTTTGACGTCATCCTCGATATTCATGAACTGCACCCCTCGATTGTGCCCAAGTTCCCGGTTGCGGGCGCGGAAGCGCGGCGCATGCCCGGTACGCACGAAGCTGCCACCGTAGACTGAGCCGACGATCGACCGAACGGATGTGCCGCCCAGTGTCAAGCAAGCTGCCCCAGACGCCTTCGCCCTCACGCACCCCCGAGGACCTGCCGACGAAGCAGGACGGCCGGAAACGCCGCTGGCACGAACACAAGATCGCCCGGCGCGAGGAACTCGTGGACGGCACGATCAACGCGATCCGTGCGCGCGGGCACGACATCGGCATGGACGAGATCGCGACCGAGATCGGCGTCTCCAAAACCGTGCTGTACCGGTACTTCACCGACAAGAACGACCTCACCAGCGCAACGATGATGCGCTACGTCGAGACGATTCTCGCCCCGCGGATCTACGCCGCGGTCGCGGAGGACCTCGACGAGTACGCACTCACCCGCGTCGCCATCTCGGCCTATGTCGAGACGGTCGGTACGGACCCGGAAGTGTATCTGTACGTGATGTCCAACAGCTCGTCGGCGAGCCGGGACGTGGTCGCCGATTCCGAACGGATGATCGCGGAGCTTGTGGCAACCGTTCTGGGCGAACGGCTCCGGCTGCTGGAGATGGATTCGGGCGGGTCGGTGCCCTGGGCGTACGGCATCGTCGGTTCGATCCAGCTCGCGACCCACTGGTGGATCTCGAACAAGTCCATGACTGCCGAGGACCTCATCGACTACCTCACGATGATGGTGTGGGGCGGAATCACGGGGATCGCGGCGGTCGCCGGGTCTCCCAAACGATTCAAATCCCAGCCGCATCCACTGCTGCCCGAGTAACCGCGGGACGATCCGGCGACGCTCCCGGATCTTTACTGTTACGCTGGGTTGCACGTATAGTCCGGGTATGCCCGAGCCCGAAGCCGACCACCCCGCCCACGACGCGGGCTATCGCGGCCCCGCCGACATCACCGTGAACGACGAGCACGCAACGGTCGATGTCCAGCTGTCCGGGCGGTTCGATCCGCTGCGCGGCCGCCATGTGTGGCGCGGGCGATTGCGCAACCTCGCAGATTCGCTAACCGGCGTGGACCTCCGCCCCGGCACCGAGGTGACCATCACCGTGCCCGGCGCGGAAGAACCGGCCCTAGCTCGCATCAGCGAAACGGACCTGTGGGGAAGCTATATGGTCGACGGGATCTCCCGGCCTCCCTACGGAGAGCATCCCGCCTGATCGTCGTCGCTGTGGCACGCTCGTGCCATGGGAACGAAAAACGAAGCGCCCTGGCACACTCCGGTTGTCGAGGCACTGCGGGCAGGCCCGGGCACCCGGGTCGCGGACCTCGACACCAACGGGACACTCGGCTTCGACGGCGACAAGGCCGTCGGGGAACGTCAGCTCGAGGAACGCGGCGCCGTCCTGTCCGACCTGCAGGGAAAACTGTTCGCCAACGGCAGGAGCGGGGACACCCGATCGGTGTTGCTGATCCTGCAAGGCATGGACACCGCCGGCAAGGGCGGCATGGTGCGCCACGTGATCGGTCACGTCGATCCCCAGGGAGTCGACCACAAGGCGTTCGGAGTCCCCACCGCCGAAGAGAAACGCCACCACTTCCTGTGGCGCGTCATCAAGGCCCTCCCCCGCGCCGGTCAGCTCGGCGTCTTCGACCGGTCCCATTACGAAGACGTGCTCGTCGCGCGCGTCCGCTCGCTCGTCCCCGAGAACGTCTGGCGCAGGCGGTACGACGAGATCAACCAGTTCGAAAGCGAAATCACCGCGGCGGGAACCACCGTCGTGAAGGTCGCGTTGTTCGTCTCGCTCGACGAGCAGAAGAAGCGGCTCTCGGAACGGCTCGAGCGCCGCGACAAGTACTGGAAGTACGACCCGTCGGACGTCTCCGAGCGTGCGCTGTGGCCGCAGTACCAGGACGCCTACCAGGACATGCTCGACAAGACGAACACCGAGGATGCGCCGTGGTACGTCATTCCCTGCGACCGCAAGTGGTACAGCCGCATCGCGGTCACCGAGTTGCTCATCGACGCCTTCGAAAAACTCGACCTGGACTGGCCCGACCCGACCTTCGACATCGAGGTGGAGAAACGACGACTCGCGGAAGCCTGAGCGGCTCCCGCGAGTTGCCGACCCGTCAGAAGATGTGCGGTGTGTCGAGATGCTTCCGATGGTCCCGGCGTATGGTTCCGGCGACCATTCCTACAGCCAGAGCCAGTGCCACGACCACGGCGACGGCGCTGGCGAGGGCTCCGGCTTCATGGCCGCTCCCGGCCGCGAACAGCGCCAGGGCGATCATCAGAACCGCGATCAGCACCAATCCGTATCCGACCCACGCGACAAAAAGGTTGAGCTTCACGGCCGTTCTCCTTCCCAGCGAGGGACGTCTTCCGTTGCCGCCGACGGTACCCGTGGGTGAGCCGGGTCACAAGGTGGCACCATACGGATGTATGTATTGCCTGCGTCCGGCCTTGCTCCGGGTCATGCCGTGAGCACCCCGGGCGACCCCGGTCGTGGCTCTTCAGGCTCCGGTGAGAATCCCGAGGCCGCCACGTCGGGCGGCTGGGGTGGTCGCCACGAGACACCGCTCGAAGGACTGGACCGGAACTGGTCGAGCCTGCTCCGGGAACTCCGGGTCGTGCAGACAGGCGTTCAGGTCCTGACCGGTTTCCTCCTCACACTCCCGTTCCAGGAACGATTCGAGGAGTTGTCCACCTACCAGCACGGCGTGTACCTGGTGACGTTGCTCAGCTCGGTTTGCGCGACCATCTTTCTCGTTGCGCCCGTCGTCATGCATCGCCTCCTCTTCCGGCGTGGACAACTCCCACGCCTCGTCGCGACCGGACACCGATTCACACTCGCCGGCATCGTCTTCCTGGGCATCGCCCTCATCGGCGCGGTGGTCCTGGTGGTCGGGATCATGCTCGGTGACACCGTCGCACTCGTCGTCGGAGCGTCGACCACACTGCTGTTCGCCCTCGCGTGGGGGCTGTACCCGTGGTGGTTCCGGATCCACTCCCGGGCTCACAGCCCCCTCGACAGTTCCTGACCGTCAATGCTCGCCGGGCAACACGTCGTAGCGCAGGACGGCGAACTCTCCGTTGCGATCGACATCCCGCAAACGCATCTCGACGTGCCGGGGCAGCAACGGTTTTCCCGCCCCGATCGTCACCGGCGCGAAAGACACGATCACCTCGTGCAGAAGACCGTGTTCGGCGAACTCGCCGGCGAGTCCGCCACCACCGACCATCCACAGGTCCCGCCCCTCCGCCGCCTCGGCCATCTCGGCGAACACCTCGCGCACGTCGTTCTGTGTGAAACGGATGTCGCCCGGCCCGTTCGGCCCGCTCGCCGCCGGAAGGTCGTCGCGATGGGTGAAGACCCAGCACGGAATGTCGTACTCCCACTTGTCGATTCCCTCATGGTCCAGCACCCAGCGGTATGTGGACGCTCCCATCGCCATCGCCCCGATGCCGCGGATGAACTCCCCGTATCCGGCCGGGCCGTCGTTGTCGATCTCCCGGGTGAGAAGCCAGTCGAGCGACTCGTCGGGTGTCGCGAGGAAACCGTCGAGTGTGCTGGCGGTGAAATAGGTCATGCGGGTCATCGGGCAGTCCTTTCGGGTGTGGTTACGGGCGAAGAGGGATCGGCCATTCGAGAGGATCCCCGTGGTCGACGGTGCGGCCGGCAGCCCGGAGCATGTGCCGTACGAGTTGCCGTCGATGCGCCGAAAATGTGAGGACATGGGAGATCACGCCGCCGAGTACGAAGCTCTCCGGGGGATCGCACAGCGCGTCGATCACCCGGTCTCCCCAGGCGCCGCGCCGATCGATGTCGCGGACGGCGTCGGCCCATCGCGGAGCGACCTCGTCGAACCGGGTCATCAGTGCCTCCCGGTCGTGCCCACCTCGAGTCGGCTGATCCGCTCCCGCCATCGACGACAGCCAGATCTCCTTGGTCCACACCAGATTCGCGAGAACCTGGGCGATCGATTCCTCCGGGCCGTCCCATTCGAGCACCACGAGTCCGGGAAACCTGATGCACTCGTACTCCACCTCGTCGAGGTCCTGGACGAGGTGGAGTAGAGCGCGCGTGTCGTCGAGGTCGTGATGCACGAGGCGGGCGACGACCTCCGACGCGGACTGTCCTCCGGGAGCGGTGGCTTTCCCGTCTTCGACCCAGAGGTTCATGGGCGGATGGAAGTGCACTCCGTTGGGCGCCGGCAGCCAGTGTGTCCGGCGGTTCCATTCCTGTTCGGTGCGCGCGGTTGCACCGGGCGGATATCCGTAGGCCCGCGAGAACGCGCGGCCGAAGCCTTCGACGCTGTTGTAGCCGGCGTCGAAGGCCGCATCCGTGACTCTCGTACCGTTGCTCAGTTGCCATGCAGCACGTTCGAGCATCACTCTCCGACGCAACGCGACCGGGGGTTCACCTGTGCCGAGGCCGAACTGGCGGGTGAAGTGCCAGGGCGACGCGTACGCGCCCTGCGCCATCTGTTCGAGGTCGGCGTTGTTCTCGTCGAGCACCGCATCGAGGAGTTCCCGCAACCGATCGCGCCGGGGTGTGGACATGGACCAATGATGACGTCCACCCCGCGGTACCGCTCGACCGTTCTTGCCCTGTTTCAGCCCGGCCCGGTTTCAACTCAGCCGGGCAGCGTTTCTCCACCGATCGGGGCGAGCACTTCTCCGCTGTAGTACGAGGACATCGTCTCCGACGCGAAGAACACGTAGGAGGGCGCGATCTCGTCCGGCTGCGCCGCCCGGCCGTACGGAGCCTGCTGACCGAACTCGGACACCTTTTCCGCGTCCATCGTTGCGGGGATGAGCGGTGTCCACACCGGTCCCGGAGCCACACAATTGACGCGGATCTCCCTGTCCCTGAGCGCCTGCGCCAGGGAATACGTCAGGGCGATGACGGCGCCCTTGGTGGCCGAGTAGTCGATGAGCGTCTTGTTGCCACGCAACCCGTTGATCGACGCCGTGTTGATGACAGCGGCACCTCGGGGCAGGTGGGGAAGCGCCGCCTTGGTGACGTGGAAGAAGCTGTCGATATTCACGGCGAAGGTCCGTCGCCACTGCTCGTCGTCGAGATCCGCGAAGTCGTCGACCGGTTGCTGGGTCCCGACGTTGTTGACCACGATATCCAGGCCACCCATCGCGGCTGCCGCCTCGGCGACCACCGTCCGGCAGTGTTCGGGTTCCGCGAGATCACCGGGGTACAGGTGGCACGCGCGCCCCTCGGCCTCCACGAGGGAAGCGGTGTGCTCGGCGTCCTGTTGCTCGTCGAGGTACGCGATCGCCACGTCCGCACCCTCCTTGGCGAATGCCACCGCAACCGCCCTGCCGATGCCCGAGTCACCGCCGGTGATCAAGGCCTTGCGGCCGGCGAGCAACTCTCTGCCGCGGTAGTCGCGCATCTCGTCGCGGGGACGCTCGGCCATGTCTGCCGTATCGCCCGGATACTCGATGGTGTGGGGTTTCCGTTCCTTGTCATCGCTCATAGTCGGGCGATTACCCCGTGGGCGGGCACCACATTCCCCCGTTTCTCGCGGGTCCTCCGGGGGTAACCGTGGGTCATGTCTGACGCTATTCGGCCCTGCGACTTGTCCGCCTCCGCACTCCCGACTCCGCGGGGGCCGATTTCCGCTGCCGTCGTCGAACGGCTTTCCGGGCCCGCCGACCCGGCTCCCTGGCAGATCTCGGTCGGGGACGCCGATCCGTACGGCGACGATGTTCAGCTCGCTTTGACGGTGTTGTACGAATTGCACTACCGCGGCTTCGACGGCGTCGACGCGTCCTGGGAGTGGATGGCCGGCCCCTTGGGAGTGCGCGCCGAACTCGAGCGCGTCTTCCTCGCCCGGCTGCGCGCCGACGTCCCGGTCACCGACGACACCGACGCGACGTTCGACGCGCTCTGCCGCGAGCCCGAGGACGCATGGGGTGTATCGCACGAGTTGGCCGAGCGTGGAACGTGGGCACAGATCCGTGAGTTCTTCGTGCATCGGTCCATCTACCACCTCAAGGAGGCCGACCCGCACGCCTTCGCCATCCCCCGCCTGCGCGGACGCGCGAAGGCGGCACTGGTCGCGGTGGAGTTCGACGAGTACGGCGGCGGTCGCGCGGACAAGATGCATTCCCGCCTGTACGCCGACCTGCTGAAGGCGGCCGATCTCGACGACGCGTACCTCGGCTACCTCGACGTCGTTCCGGCCGTCACGCTTGCGACCGTCAACTTCATGTCCCTGTGCGGACTGCACCGCGCGCACCTGCCGATGCTGGTGGGGATGTTCACGGCCGCGGAGATCACCACCGCTCCGAGCGCTCGGAGAATGGCCACGGCACTCGAGCGTCTCGGCGCCGACCCCGCATGCATCCTGTTCTACACGGAGCACATCGAGGCGGACGCCGTCCACGAACTGGTGCTGCGGCACGACGTCGTGGGCGACATGATCGCCGCGGACCCGAAGTGCGCTTCCGACATCGTGTTCGGTGCGGAGGCTGCGGAGTTCCTCGAGGGACGTCTGGCACAGCACCTGCTGAACAACTGGTCCGCAGGTACCACCTCGCTGCTCGCATCCCTCGACGAGAACGCTCCGGTGGACCAGCCTGTGGGCTGATGTCCACCGGAGCGACGGGACGAGCGCGACCGGCGAGCCGGGTCAGTCGAGGACGCCCGGCTCGTGGGTCGGGGTTCCCCCCGAGCCGGTCAGCCGGCGGTGGCGGAAGTTGATCGTGATCAGGGCAACTCCGGTCGACAGGAGCGCTGCGGCGATCACGACCGCAACCACCGTCCAGCCGGCGAACCCGTCTCCGGCAGCGAAGAGCGCCATAGCAACGACAGCAATGCTTGCAAGAACGCACGCGTAGCCGATCCAACCTGCTACCCGGGAGCCCGTGGTCGGTCGCTCGTGCCTCGATGTGTTGGTCATAGTGGTTTGTACCCTTTCGGACGGACCGACAAAACCCGGGCGATCGGAATCGCCCTCCACTGCAGCGTGATCCGGATCATGGAGGGATTCGGGCTCCGATCGCACCCCTGGAGATCAGGACCGAGAGGAGTTGGCGGGCTGTGCGAGCCCGCAGCACCGGGCTGTCGGTCCCGGCACCTTCACGCATTCCGGCAATCGTGTCGGCCCACACCGCCGGCCCGGTGTGCCTCGGCGTCCAGCCCAGAAGCTCGGCGGCCCGGTCGCATCGCAGCATGGGAGTGGCATATGCAAGATCGATCCATCCGCCCTGCACCGGCTGAAGCCGAGCGCGCCACGCGGCGTCGGCCATAGTAGAGAGCAGACGCGCGGGAACGTGCACTGTCGCGCAGCCGAACGGCGCAGCGAAGTCATCGGCACAGATGGGGACCGGCGAGGCAAGATTGACCGCGCCCTCGGCACGCAGTTCGAGCGCCGATTCGATTGCCGCAGCCACATCGTCGGCGTGTACGGCAGGAACCGTGAGCCTCCGGTCGATCGGGAACAGCGGAATGTGCCGGGTGATCGCCGTGGGCACTGCGTCGGGAAGTACATAACGCGCAAGCCCCGAGCCGTCTGCGTATTGGCCGATGAATCCGGGTCGCACTCGCAGCAGCGCAGGTGCGCCCGGGGCGCGGGACAACTCGTCGAGCAACAGTTCGGCGGCTACCTTGTCCTAACTGTATGTACTGCCGGAAATGCCGGTCCGGGGCCATGTTTCGTCGACCGGTGTGCCATACGATCCCGGTGCGTACGCGGCTCCGGAGGACATGTGCACGACATGCGGCACGCCGGCGTCCGCGGCCGCTGTGTACACGGCACGGGTTCCGCCGATCGCGGTGCGCCGCAGATACTCCCGTTTGTGCGAGGGCTGGAACCCCCAGGCGAGGTGAACAACGGAATCGGCGCCGGACATCGTTCTCCGCAATACCGTGTCCGACCCGGGGGCGGCGAGATCGATTCGGCACCATCGCGCATACGAATAGGGGCCGGGGGGGGGGGGGGGGGGGGGGGGGGGCGCCCCCCCCCGGCGGGGGGGGGGGGGGGGGGGGGGGGGGGGGCGGGGGGGGGGGGGGGGGGGGGGGGCGCCCCCCCCCCCCCCCCCCCCCCCCCCCCCCCCCCCCCCCCCCCCCCCCACCCCCCCCCCCCCCCCCCCCCCCCCCCCCCCCACACCCCCCCCCCCCCCCCCCCCCCCCCCCCCCCCCCCGCTTCTTGCATTCTGGCGTTCTCGCGTTAGAGTTCGAACGATTGATTGATCGAACGATCAATGCTCGAAAACTACTTCGAGGAGGACGCCGTGTCCGGCGTATCCGAAAGCCCCCAGTCCGTGCTGGGACGAGTCACCCTTCTGCTCGAGCCGTTTCGCACCGCGGAAGGGCTCACGCTCACCGAGTTGGCCCAGCGCACCGGGTTCCCGCGCTCGTCGACCCACCGGATGCTGCTCCAGCTCGTCAAGGTGGGGTGGATCAGCCGTTCCGGCACCACCTACCGGCTCGGCCCCAAGATGATCGAACTCGGGGCCCTGGCCCGGATTCACGACCGGATCCACAGGGCCGCCCTGCCGACGTTGTACGACTTGCAGACCGAGACGGGGCTCGTCGTTCACCTCGCCGTTCTGGACGGCGAGGATCTGCTCTACCTCGAGAAGATCGGCGGTCGCTGGACGTCGGAAACACCTTCCCACGTGGGCGAGCGCCGCCCCGCCCACACGACGGCAGCCGGGATCGCGATGCTGCACCGCCGCGACGGCTCCTACGCGCCCGCGACGGAGGCGGACGCCTTTCTCGTGTCCGGGGGTGTGGTCCGGGGCGGCAATCCCGTCAGGTCCGTGGCGGCGGCATTCGAGGCGGGGAACGGGGACATCGGGGCGATCGCGCTGACAGGACCCCAGGGCCGGCTTCCCGAAGGAGTCGGCCGTCTCGTCCGCCATGCCGCAGACGCGGTGTCGGCCCGGCTCGCGTGACCAGCGGCGGGCACAGCGAACAACCGGAACACTCTTCTTCCCGTGAAGGCCCCGCACTGCTACAGTCACGTAAACATTGATTGATCGACCGATCAACAAGGCTCCTCGGTGAGCAATCCCCGGTCGATCCAAGATGGAGGCCTCGTGAGGAACCGTGACGACTCTCCCGCGGCTGTCGTCGACCGTGTCGCCGGTCTACTCGACGCGTTCCGACACAGCGACAAGCTCACCCTTTCCGAGTTGTCCTCACGGACAGGGCTTCCCAGGTCCTCCACGCATCGGCTGCTCACGCAGCTGATGGCATTCGGCTGGATCCGAAGGGAAGGTCACTCGTATACGCTGGGCCGCACCATCTTCGAGTGGGGCGCCCTGGCCCAGCACCACGACGGATTGCATCGGGCCGCCCATCCTGTTCTCCAGGAACTGCATTCCGTCACCGGCCTCGTCGTCCACCTGGCCGTTCTGGACGGCAACGAGGTGCGATACCTCGACAAGGTCGGTCGCGAACCGGTTCCCATCCCCTCCCGCATCGGCGGACGCCAACCTGCTCTGCGCACCGCGCTGGGCAAAGCCCTCATCGCCCACACACGGTTCGACCCCGCCGGAACCCCGACACCTGGACTCGGCGATGCTCCGACGGGAGTCGATGCCGCCCGACTGCGCAACGAGATCGCCTGCATCCGGGAGCGGCACGTGGCACACGAACGCGGAGAGTCGATTCCCGGCATCGCCTGTGTCGCAGCACCGATCGGCGACGGCCGCACCTACGTCGGCGCATTGTCCGTCACCGGCGCGGCCGACAAGGTCGATGCCGTCCACCTCGCGACTCCGGTCCGCGTGGCGGCGCGCACCATCTGGCGCAGCGTCTCCCGTAATTCTCCGCAGCGACGGGTGGGATGACACCGCCGCCGAATGGTGCGCGCCGTCATCGAACCAGCGCTTGGCCTCCGTCGACCGGCATCGTGTGACCGGTGATGTACCGCGCGGCGTCGCTGCACAGGAACACCACCGCGGGGCCGATATCGGTTTCCGGGCCGCCGAGCCTGCCGAGGGGCACGGTGTCCAGATACCCGGCGGCGGCGTCTGGATCGGCGCGGGCCCACTCCTGCATCGGCTTCGAATCAGCGAGGGGCAGAATAGCGTTGACGCGGATTCCGTCCCCTGCCCATTCACACGCTGCGGTACGGGTCAGGACGCGGATCGCCTCCTTGGCGGCGGCATAGCCACCAGTGCCAGACGGGTTCCACCGGATGCCCGCGGCGGACCCCAGATTGACGATGGCCCCGTGGCCACGCAGATACGGATGGCACACGCGCATGAGTCGCCACGTCGCGGTCGGCCCCGACTCCAAAGCTTCACGGTAGGTCGCTTCGTCGAGTTCGAGCAGCGATCCGGGCGCGGCCGTCTGCGCATTGTTGACGAGCACGGTGATTGCGCCGAACTGTTCGGCGACGGCGGGAACGAGACGCTCCACCGCAACAGGATCCGTCACATCGCATACGTAGGGACGCGCGACGCCACCGCGCCGGGTGATCTCGTCGGCGACCGCCTGGATCGGGCCGGCCGAACGGCCCACCACGGCAACATGCGCACCGGCCGCCGCGAGGGCGAGAGCGATACCTCGGCCGATCCCCTGGCCGGCGCCCGTGACAATTGCGGTGCCGCCTTCCAGCGTGGAGTTCGGGACCGGCACGCCCATGAGCGAGGTGTTCATACATACTCCTGGTGCGTGGGGATGAGAGCGAGTCCATTGATCGAACGATCAATGGCTGTGGAACAATGCCTCCCGAGGTACACCGGTGCCGGACGCCAGGAGGCTCGCAGTGGATCCACAGGAACGTAAACGGCAGATCCTCGACCGATCTGCCGAAATCTTCGCGCGAAAAGGCGTCACCGCGACCACAATTCGCGACATCGCCGAAGCCGTCGGCGTGTACTCGGGAGCGCTCTACCACTACTTCCCGTCCAAGGAAGCGATCGTCACCGAGTTGATCCGCGAATACCTCGACGACCTCACCGCGCGGTGCACCGAGGTGATGGCACGGTCGCTGGCGCCCGTCGAACGGCTCGAGGCACTCGCCGAGATAGCCTTGTCGACCAGCGAGGACTATCACGGCGCCACGTCGATCTGGCGGCGTGAAGGTGAATACATGCGCGAACGAGTGGTCGAAGCCGACATGGTCGAGACGGCGGATTCCATGCAGGTGGCATGGCGGGACACGATCGCGGAGGGCATCGCCGACGGCATCTTTCGTACCGATATCGATCCCGAGACGTTCCGGGAACTGCTCTACGACGCCGTCTGGCACGCGTCCCGCTGGTTCCGGCCCGGACCCGAGCAGACGACGGCAGATCTCGCCCGCACCGTGATATCGGTGTTCGTCGACGGACTACGCCGCCGGGACGACTGAGCCGCCCCACCCTCGTGAGGTGGGACGGCTCGTCGATTCACTCGCCGGTCGAAGCGAGGTTTTCCTCGACCTCCTTGTGCCACGACTCGAGCGCACGACTGGTGTCCACCTCGAACTCGAAGCGCTGGGTCATGTCCGGAGTGACATCTTCGACGTCGACGTAGAACTGGCTGTACCAGCGGCGAAGCTGGTAGACCGGGCCGTCTTCCTCGGTGAGGAGCGGGTTCTCGATGCGCGTCTTGTGCTTCCAGATCTCGATGTCCTGCTGGAACTGCTCCTCGAGACCGTCGGTGAAGAGCGTCGCCATCTCGGACATCTGCTCGTCGGTCATGCCGTCGATCTTCTTGACGATCGTGCCGAACTGGAGCACGAACGAGTTCGACGTCACAGGGTAGTGGCAGTTGATGAGCTTGGACTCGATGGTCTTGCCTTCGGACACGGTGTAGATCGTGTCGAGCATGAAGGACGGACCGTAGTAGAACGCGTCCGAGATCGTCTGCGCCTCGGGAAGATCCATCTGGACGCCGGTCTTGATGTCGTCGCGCCCGTACGAACGCATGTGCTGGCCGGCGATATGGCCGTCGAAGACGTTCTTGAAGTATTCGGGCATCTGGAAGTGCACGTAGAAAAAGTGGGCCATGTCGACCACGTTGTCGACGATCTCACGGCAGTGCGAACCTTCCACGTGGATGGTCGTCCACGTCCACTCGGACCACTGACCGTCCTCGTACCCCTCGATCTCGGGGATCGCGAGTTCCGGGGTCGGTTCCGTGCCCTGCGGGCAGTTCCACACGAACAGGACGCCGTTACGCTCCATCGTCGTCCACTTCTTGGTGCGGGCGACCTTCGGGGTACGGCGAGCGTAGGGCACTTCCACACACCGGCCCTGACCGTTCCAGCGCCAGTCGTGGAACGGGCACGAGATGGTGTCGCCCTTGATCTCGCCACGAGCGAGATTGCCACCCATGTGCCGGCAGTACGAGTCGAGCACGTGCAGGGTTCCGGAGGTGTCGGCGAACACGACCAGGTCGGTGCCGAACACCTTGACCTGGTGCGGCTTTCCGTCGCGGAACGACTTCGCGAGGCCGATGCAGTGCCACCCACGGGCGAAGCGGGTGGGATTTGTGCCGGTGTCGATGTTGCGGATCTCGATGTGATCCTGCTGGACGGTCATACTTGTCTCCCAGAGTTCTACGGGCGAAGCGAACGGGACCTGACGCGCACGGTCACCGGCCTGCGGTGACGGTGTCCTCGGAAGCGAGGGGCCGGACGGTCGGCTCAACCCTGGTCGTCGCCGCAATCCTGCCTTCCGACACCGCCTCGTCGATCGTGCGATCGAGTGCGGCACAACGCATCACATACGCCGCAGGGTCGAGTGCGCGCGCAGCGGCGAGCTCACGGCATGCCTCGCGGGCGGAGTCGGTCCACTCGATGCTCGTGTGAGCGGGGCTGTACTTGGCGACGTGCACGCGGGCGTCGCAGGTGCGACAGGCGAGCGACTGCATGGGGACGTTTCCCTTCCTCGGATGGCCCCGACAATAGGAACCGCACTGTGGCGGCGGCCACAACGATTCAGCCCAGTGGAACGGCCGGCCGGAGCGACCGAATGCACGGTCGGCTGTCATTACACTCCGCAGGGTCTGCAGAACCCGTCCCGACAGAGGAACGCCATGACCGAGCCCATCCTGCTCACCGAGCAACACGGACCCGTCCGGGTACTCACCTTCAACCGTCCACAGCAGCGCAATGCCCTGAGTTCGGCCCTGATCGACATGCTGCGTGCCGAACTCGCCGCGGCGGACGCCGACGAAGAGACCGACGTCGTGATCCTCACCGGCACGGACCCGGCATTCTGTGCGGGACTGGACCTACAGGAACTCGGGGCGTCCGGCGGCAACCTCGGACGACTCAGCGGCGAGGGGATTCCCCTCGGGCATCCGTGGCGTCCACTCACGAAACCGGTCATCGGCGCGATCAACGGAGCCGCTATCACGGGCGGCCTCGAGATGGCCCTTGCCTGCGACTTCCTCATCGCCTCCGAACGGGCACGCTTCGCGGACACCCACGCGCGCGTCGGCGTCCTGCCGGGTTGGGGCCTGACGGCGCGACTGCCCGCGGCGGTCGGCGGAGCGTTCGCACGCCGAATGAGTCTGTCCGGCAATTTCGTCGACGCCGAAACCGCACTGCGCGTCGGGTTGGTGACCGAAGTCGTGGAACACGACACGCTGCTCGACGCCGCACTCGCCCTCGCGACGACTGTCGCCGGCAACGACCGGTCCGGTGTCCGCACCTTGCTCGCGTCCTATCGCAGCGCTGAGGAGCATGTGGTGGTGCCCGCGCTTCAGGCGGAGAACGAGACGTCGCGGCAGTGGAGGGAGACCTTCACGCCGGAACGTGTCGCCGAGCGCCGTGACGGTGTCATCGGACGGGGACGCGCGCAGAACGCTCCCCGGTCCTAGCTGTACCGAACGGGCGCCGCTCCCGCCTCACTCACCTCGGCCGTTCACGGGACTTGCTGTCGCAGGGGGTATTCCGATCTCGTCGATGCCGTGTCCGGTGCAGGCAATCTTGGTTGCACTGGCGCGCTCGATGCGGGACACGAGGAACCACCGCATACTGCTGCGCAGCCTGCACCACCCGATCAGGTACCACTGACCGTTCCTGGATGCGAACATCGCCGGTTCGACGTCCCGGGTGGTCGTGGTGCCGTCACCCGAGGTGTAGCGGATACGCACCACCCGTTGCTCGGCCATCCCCTCCTCGAGCGCCGACTTGATCGCGCGAGGAGGAGGATGCGGTGCGTCGACCCAGACGCGACCGGACAACTCGTCGGCCTTCATCCGGGTCTGCGGATCGAGTACGTCCATAATCTTCCGAACGCCCGCCAAGGCGAGGTCGGCGTAGGGGGCATCGGGTGCAGCAGAGACTGCCGCGAGCAGCGCCACCGCCTGCACCGGCGTCAAGCTGACCGGCGGCAGTGTGCCTCGGGCGACCAGCCCGTAGCCACCACCGGGACCCGGGCGAGACCAGATCGGCGCGCCACTGTTTTCGAGCGCCGTGAGATCTCGCTTCACCGTCCGCACGGACACGCCGAACTCCTGTGCCAGTCGGTCGGCAGTGCATCCACGCGGTCCGCTGCGTCGCAGCATCTCGGACAGGGCGTGGAGCCGCTCCGCTCTCTTCATCTTCCGACCCTGCCGAAATTCATGTCAAAAATGGTGACATACCGTTGTCGTGGAGGCGCGAGAGCATCGTGGTGTGACGAACAATGCGAGTAGCCCGACCATCATCTTGATCGCAGGCCATTGGCTGGGGGCATGGGCCTGGGACGAGGTGCTGGAACACCTGAGCGCCGACGGCCGGCGAACCATCCCGATGACGCTTCCCGGCCTCGATGAGCGGGACGCCGAGCGGGCGTCCAGGACGCTCGACGACCAGGCGGCCGCGATCGAACAGACCATGATCCGGGCTGGGGCTTCCGAGGTCCAGCCGGTAGTGATCGTGGCGCACAGCGGAGCCAACGCGCCGGTAAGCCTGGTGCTCGATCGGCATCCTGAGCTCGTCCGCCGAGTGGTGTGGGTCGACAGTGGGCCCGTCGCGTCCGGCAGTGTCTTCGCCCCGGATGCGCCCGAGGATCTGAACGAGTTTCCCCTGCCGCCCTTCGAGGCGCTCGGGCAGCAGGCCAGCCTCGAGGGTCTGAGCACCGAGGCTCTCGAACGCTTTCGAGCCAGGGCCGTTCCGGAGCCAGGTCTCGTGTTGCGCGGGCAGGTGACGCTCACCAACGATGCGCGTCTGGCGGTCCCGACCACTCTGGTGTGCTCTTCGATCCCGAGCGCGCAGGTCATGGAGTTGGCTCGGGCGGGCAATCCCATGTTCGCCGAGGTGTCGAAACTCGAACGTGTCGACCTCGTCGACCTCCCGACCGGGCATTGGCCCATGTGGAGCCGCCCCGGCGATCTTGCGCATATCCTCGCCACGGCAGCGGCTTCCCCGGCAGGCGAACGCACGGCATAGAGGAACCGAACACCTCGATGAGTTTCCGGGCGGGCCCGAGTCGATACGGGTACATCCGGATCGAAGGAGCCACCATGTCCCAGCCCGACACCCGCACGCTCGAGGTCCCCGGAGCATCGCTCGTCTACGACGTGCGCGAGCCCTCCGGCGACCGGCAGTACCCGACGCTGATACTCGCGGCCTCCCCGATGACCGCCGACGCATTCGGCACTCTGGCGTCGTACTTCACCGACCGGACGGTGGTGACCTACGATCCGCGCGGCACCGGCCGTGGCGTGCGCACCGACACCACGATCGAATCGACGCCGCGCCTGCACGCCGACGACCTGGTGACGCTGATCGGCACGCTCGGCACCGGTCCGGTCGACCTGTTCGCGACCAGCGGCGGCGCCGTGAACGCCCTGGAACTTGTGTCGGGCAATCCCGAGCGCGTACGCACCCTCGTCGCCCACGAACCGCCCATCGCGAAGATCCTCCCGGACCGCGACATGATGCTGGCGGCATGCACCGACATCCACGACACCTACTTGCGGAGCGGGCAGGGCCCGGCAATGGCGAAGTTCATCACCCTCGTCGGATGGAAGGGCGAACTGTCCGACGCGTACTTCGACGCACCCGCGCCCGATCCCGCGGCCTTCGGCCTGCCCACCGAAGACGACGGCGCGCGCGAAGACCCGGTGGTGGGCCAGAACATATTGTCGTGCACCGGGTACGAACCGGATTTCAGTGCTCTGGCCGCCGCGTCCACCCGGATCGTCCCGGCAGCCGGTCGCGGCTCCGCGGAAGAGATGGCAGCGCGGGGCGGCGCAGCGCTCGCGGCACGGCTCGGAAAGGACGTGACGTGGTTCCCCGGAGGCCACGGCGGCTTCCTCGGTGACGAGTACGGAATGCCCGGCGAACCCGAGGGATTCGCCGCCGTACTGAGAGAGACACTGCAACCTGCGCGCGTGTGAGGGCGTCGGTCAGTTGCGGTCGTGGGGTACCCGCCTCGACGACCGCAACTGCCACGGCACACTCGTGACCATGACACCGGGCTGGAACAACAGCCGGCTCTTGATGCGCAGCGCACTCTGGTTGTGCAGCAACTCTTCCCACCAGTATCCGGTGACGTACTCGGGTACGAACACGGTGACCACTTCCCGGGGTGACGCGCCTCGCCGCCGCTTGACGTAGTCGAGTACGGGCCGGGTGATCTCCCGGTACGGCGACTCGATGACCTTGAGCGGCACATCGACGTCGCTCGCTTCCCATTCCCGGACGAGTTGCCGCGTCTCCTCGTCGTCGACGTTGACGGTGACTGCCTCGAGGGTGTCGGGATGGGTCGCGCGGGCGTAGGCGAGAGCGCGCAGTGTCGGCCGGTGCAGCTTCGACACCAGCACGATCGAATGTGTACGGCTCGGCAGTACCCCGTCCCACTGGCCGCGCTCGAGTTCCACCGCAACCTGCGCGTAGTGGCGGTGGATCGCCCGCATCACCACGAAGACGACCACCATCGCGACGATCGCAATCCAGGCTCCCGCAGCGAACTTGGTGATCAACACGATCACGAGGACCGTCGCGGTCATCGCGAGGCCGACCGAGTTCACGATCCGGGAGCGCTGCATCCGTCGTCGCTCCTGGGGATCGGTTTCCGTCGCCAGATTCCGCGTCCAGTGTTTGATCATCCCTGTCTGGCTGAGCGTGAACGAGACGAACACCCCGACGATGTAGAGCTGGACGAGGCGGGTGACCTCTGCGTCGAATGCCCACACGAGGGCGATGGCCGCGCCGGCGAGCAGGACGATTCCGTTGCTGAACGCCAGCCGGTCGCCGCGGGTGCGCAGTTGGCTCGGGAGATGCCGGTCCTGTGCGAGTACCGACGCCAGCACCGGAAACCCGTTGAAGGCGGTATTGGCGGCGAGCACCAGGATCAATGCGGTCACCCCGGTGACGAGATAGAAGCCCACCGGGAACCCCGCGAACACCGTCTCGGCGATCTGCGCGACCATCGTCTTCTGCCGGTAGCCCTCGGGTGCGCCGACGAGTTGCGTCGCGGGGTTCTCCGCGATCACCACGCCCAGCCGCTCGGCGAGGACGATGATGCCCATGAACAGGGTGATCGCGATGGCGCCCAGCATGAGCAGTGTGGTCGCGGCGTTGCGCGATTTCGGTTTCCGGAACGCCGGGACGCCGTTGCTGATCGCTTCCACACCGGTCAGCGCGGCACACCCGGACGAGAACGCCCGCGCGATCAGGAATACGAAAGCCAGCCCCGCGAGATGCGACTGTTCCGCTCGCAGTTCGAAACCCGCCGACGGCGCGCGCAGGTCGTCGCGGAGGACGAAGATCCGGATCAGCCCCCACACCACCATCCCGCCGAGGCAGAAGATGAAGGCGTACGCGGGAATCGCGAACGCCACCCCGGCTTCGCGCAGACCCCGCAGGTTGATCGCGGTCAGGATCACGATCGCGGCCATCGCGAAGAGCACCTTGTGGTGGTCGATGAACGGAATGGCCGAACCGATGTTCTGCGCGGCAGAGGAAATCGACACCGCGACCGTCAGCACGTAGTCGACGATCAGCGCGCTCCCCACCGTCAGCCCGGCCGCGACCCCGAGGTTCTTCGTCGCAACCTCGTAATCACCGCCCCCGGACGGGTAGGCGTGCACGTTCTGCCGGTAACTCATGACCACCACGACCATCACCAGCGCGACGGCGATGCCGATCCACGACGAGAACGCGTACGCCGACAGGCCGGCGATGGACAGGACGAGGAAGATCTCCTCCGGCGCATACGCGACCGAAGACAGCGCGTCGGAGGCGAAGACCGGCAACGCAATTCGTTTGGGCAACAACGTGTGGCCGAGCGTGTCGCTGCGCAGCGGCCGGCCCAGCAGGACCCGCTTCGCGGCGCCGGACGGTGCGTTGTGGAGGTTCGTCACGCTGCGGGCGTTGTCAGCCGGTGACATGACGCAGATACAACAGGCGGTCGCCGCCGCGCAGGACGTCGACATCGGCCGTACCGACGCGCAGAAGCCGCCCGTCGCGCTCGATGCCCACCACGAGGTCGTGCAGACGCCGAGGCGACAATCCTGCCTCCTCGGGTTCGATACTCCGTTCGGCCATTGCGAATCCTGCTTCGGGGGTGAGTAGGTCGTCGATCATTTCCACGACGTTGGGGGTGGTTCTGGCGACGCCGAGCAACCGTCCCGCGGTTTCGGCCGAGACGACCACGGTGTCGGCGCCGGACTGTCGCAACAGATGCGTGTTCTCCACCTCGCGCGCGGAGACGACGATGCGGGCGGTGTCGGACAACTCGCGGGCGGTGAGGGTGATCAGGACGGCGGTGTCGTCGCGGTCGGCCGCGATGATGATCGCCGTGGCGCGTGGTACTCCGGCCAGACGCAGCACGTCCGAGCGGCTCGCGGTGCCCTGGACGGTCACCAGGCCCTGGCGGCCGGCAACCTCGAGGACCGACCGATCGGTGTCCACCACGACGATCTCCGACTGCGCGATCCCGTCGCTGATCATCGCGTCGACGGCTGTCCGTCCCTTGGTGCCGTAACCGACCACGACGTAGTGGTTGCGCACGCGTCGGCGCCACCGCTGAATGCGATAGGCCTGCCGCGAATTCTCCGTCAGGGCGGCCAACGTGGTGCCGACCAGAATGATCAGGAAGAGGATGCGCAGCGGGGTGATGACCAACGCGTTGAGTGCCCGGGCACCGGGAGTGAAGGGCGTGATGTCACCGTAGCCCGTGGTCGAGAGCGACACACTCGCGTAGTAGACGCAGTCCAAGAAGGACATCGGGTTGCCCTGGACGTCGCGGAACCCGCTCCGCCCGAGATACACCACCACGACCGCCACGGCGAGCACGATGGTCGCGTACCCGAGCCGTCGAACGATCTGGCGGGTCGGGCTGATGAAGACGTGGGGGACGCGCACGGTACCTACCAAGGTGTAGGCCCGTCGCTCGTGTGGTTGTCCCGAACGACCCGGCCGAGCGCGCAGGCTTTCGGCCACTCCGGCTCCCGTCATGTGTGCATGCGCCGATGCAGAATTGCAGAGTACGCCCGTGGCAGGATGACGCAATAGCGCCGGACCCGCCTTTGATGGCAATATGATTCTCATGAACGAGAATGAGGTTTCTAGCGATGGTTCGTCCCTGTTGGTGATGAGTCGGCTCACCTTCTCGTCCGACTTCGGTCTGCTCTCCCGCCTCGTCACGAAGGAACGCGCGGTCATGCGCTCCGTGCTCGACGACAAACTCTGCTCCGGAGCGGGCTCGGCCTCGCTGGGACTACTCACCACCCTCGTCGACATCGTCACGTCGAGTCCGGCGCTCGCGGCCTGCGGGCAGGACTGGGTCGCAACCCAGGACCTCACCCTGCACGCCACCGGATGGTTGACCGAAGGTCCGATCGTCATCGACGCCCAGCTCGTCCGCATCGGCAAGAAGATGATCCACGTGTCGGCGGACGTGTACGACGCACGGGGCACGACCGACCTCGACGCACTCGTCGCCGCGCTCGACGAAGGCGGACCGGACGGCCCCGTGCTCGCAGCCCGCGCATTGGTCACTTTCGCCCGGCTTCCGCGCACGGCCGCGCCCGACGCCGACTACTACACGCCCGGCGAATGGGTGGGGATCGACCGCGAGTACCCGGCCGAGCCCGTCGACGGCACGATCTACGAACGCCTCGGTATGCGCACACTCGACGCGGCCGAAGGTGTCCTGGAACTCGACCGAACCCCGTTCGTGGCCAACATGATCGGCACGATCCAGGGAGGTGCCCAAGCGCTCCTCGCAGAATCCGCCGCCCAAGCGATGCGACCCGATCTGGTGGCGACGGACATCCAGATGCATTTCCTGTCGCAGGTGCGGCAGGGCCCCGCCCGGTCGTACGGAACGGTGATCCGCGACAGCGCAGACCACTCGGTGATCAGCGTGCGCCTCGTCGACGCCGGCGCCGACGACCAGCTGCTGGCGCTGACGACGGTGACCCTGCAACGTCGACCGGTCTCGGGATCTGCGCGCTGAATCGGGATCTGCGCGCGCTGTTTCGGGAGCACATCTCCACTTCGCGCGCAGATAAGAGCACTTACCGCCGAGCGGTCATCCCGAACTGTGGGTGGCCGCGTAGATGATGAACACCACGAACAACGCACCTGTACCGAGCACTGTGCCCACCACGGTCTCGACGTAGTTCGTCGCCAGGCCCTTCTCGATCCGCAGGAGGCCGATCCAGCCGCACACCACCGCGAGCAGGCCCGCGGGAATGGAAACGAAGTCGCCGACGATCGGAACGAACGCGGTGAGCGCAGCGACGATGCCTGCCACCAGCGCGATGCTTCCGAGACCGTTACGGTCGCGGGAATCGGTGGACGACTTCGCCGGCATTCCTGCTCCCGTGAGGACGGCGGATGGTATCGCTATATCGTGCACCCTCGACGGCACGCCTGTCTCCCCGTGGGGTCTACGGGTCCCGCAAGTTCCTTTCGACGCAGACCCGGTTTCGCCTCCCGGAGCCCGGAATTCACCCCGCCGCTCATCCTGCATTTCCTGGCAGCGGGACCGGGCGGCGTATAGCGTGTTGAGCAGTTGCCTTCCCGCAACACGCTGCACGCGCCTCCTCCCCTCTGGCGCGGCGGCCGGACCCCGTCGGCACCCTCCCCTCGAGTTCGCCGACGGGGTTCCTCCCTCTCCGGGCACTCTCGGGATGCGCGAAGTTCCCGTACACCGGCACCGCCGGTTGACCCCGTGACAGGAACACGGTCGACTACCCGCGACCGACTCTCACGAACCCGGAGATCCACGATGACCGATGCATTCGACGCTGCCGCCCGGCTCTACGTCAACGACGGACTCTCCGACGACGAGATCGAACGCCAGGCCGCGTTGTACGGCCCTCTCGCCGACGATCTGCGCGCACTGATTCCGCTCGCCATACAGACGAAGGCCGGCGACGAGGAAGTCCGGCAGGCCCGCGACCACCTGGCCGCGGCGCTGGAACTGCTCGGACGCAGCAAAGAGGACCACGCCTTCGGGACCCGCTTCAACGACACCGGAAACGTCCGGGTGTGGGGCAACGCCGTGATCGGATTGCGCAACGCGATCGCACCACTGCCCCGCACCAACAAGGATCCCGACGGCCGCGTGTGGGCCGATTTCCACCTGCACGCCGGCTACGAGGGTCCGGCCGGACACACCCACGGTGGAGTGTCCGCGCTCATCCTGGACCAACTGCTCGGTGACGCGGCACGAGTGGGCGGTGCACCCGGCATGACGGGCACGCTCACACTCCGGTACCGCAACCTCGCCCCGCTCGGCGACCTGCACGGTGAAGCGAAACTGGACCGGGTGGAAGGCCGGAAGGCGTTCGTCACCGGACACATTTCGGGACCCGACGGGATATGCGTCGAAGCCGAGGGGATTTTCATCGCCCCCAAGGAGGTCGTCGGGGCGGCCCGTCGGCACGCCGGCCGCGACACCGAGACAGGATAACACCGCGCCCGGGTGATGCTCCAAATGCGGAAACACTGTCGGGCAACGCATCACCCGGGTTCCGGGATTCCCCTCACGTCGAGGCACCGTACTTTCTTCTCGCACAACTCTTCCGCGCTCGTGTGACGCAACTTTCTCGTGCTCGCGCAATTGCCGGAAATGCGGTCGTCGTATCGGGTTCTCCTGTGGCGCTGCGGTATTCGCCACCACCGAGACGCTCCGGCACCGGGCGTCCGGCCGAGCCTTCGGTCCGGTGACTCGTACCGACGGTCGCACCCACCGCCGCACACGAACATCAGCCACCGCCGCCGACAGAACCGGCACAGCGCCGACACACCCGCCGTTCCGTAACCGGACTGCAACTGCGACTTGCACCACACCCTTCGGATGTCCTGGACCTGCCGAATTGCGCGGCAGCACTTCCCCGATCGGGCCGCGGGCCGCTTCCGGGGACCTCCACGCGAAGTCCGAGAGGACGCTGCCCAGTACAGTGGGAGACTGCCGTCGGCAACGAGAGGGGGAGGCCCCGTGCAGCACGCCCTGTTTTATTCGCTCGTTGCCATGTGCTCGTTGTTCGCGGCATCGACGTGGTGCCTCGCGCGGCCCCACATGCTGTCGAGTCTTGCCGCCGCCGTTGCCGCCGTGCTCTGGTTCTTCATGAACGGAATGCTCGAAGGACGGGTGCTGTACTCGGTCACCCCCGACCACGGACTCACCGAGGCCGACCTCCTGTCCGCGGTGGCAGTGGTCATCTCGATGTGGGGTTTCCGGACGACAGTGCGCACCCGTCGCCGACGCGCGAGCCGGGCACGACCGGCACCTCGCAACCTCCACCCCGACGAGACACGCGCCATGCCGCAGCAGATCCTGCCCTCACAGCAGGAAGACGTGAGTGTGCCGACACGGGCGCTGCGGAATCACCGCTAGCCGACTGCCCCCGGAAACACCCCCGAAAGCGCGATCCGATGTGCCCGCAACCGATTTGGGTATCGGTTTCATCTCGATACTGGACCGGGTATGCAGAACTGACATAAACTCCGCGACGGCCACATTCAAGTGGCCGTGTCTCCAGAAGTCCTCCCCGACACACATGGAGATACAGCGCAGGGCCCCGCCGGCTCCTCCCCTCTCTCGCTGGCGGGGCTTCCCTGCTCACACGATGCCGAGAGCGCTCGCCAGGAACGCGATCGCCCAGCTCACGATCTCGACCACTCCGATAGCACTCGAGCCGGCCGTTCCTCCGGGTTCCGCCGCAGCGGCGACCGGCGTGAACAGCAACAGAACCGCACCCGCTCCCGCGGTTGCGATCACCCCTCGCCTTACGAGTGCCGTCATCTTTCCTCCCGCGACCACGATAAATCCGTTTGTCCAGGGTTGTGTAAGGATTCACTGATCACCGCTCGTCGAATGCACGCGCGCGACAGCGATCCCCGAGCGGCGGCGTGTAGACCACGGCATTGCACACCCTGCATGCGTGCGTCCGGTGCATCACCCCGCAGTCGCACACCTGCGACCCGACCAAGGTCCGGTTCGGGCCGAGCCGATGCCCGTTGGGACAGCGCGCGGGCGCGGGCTCAGCCCAACCCGCCGGGATTCGATACAACCTCACCGTTCGATCATATGTTCGAACGGTCGGCCGGTTCGACCACGGGCCGGAAAAGATCAGACGGCCCCCGAGCGGTCACCGGGTGGGTACGGGAAGGTGCGCGTCGCGCACCGGCGACACTGGTGACATGAGCACGCGCGCCTCCAGGAACACGACGACACCTCCCAAGATCGACCGCCGCAGAGCCGTCGAACTCGAAGAGGGCGACGCCGACACGCTGGCGGCACACACCACCTTCGAGCGCATGCGCTACTCGGACGCCGACCTGTCCGGACGCAACCTCGCCGGCGTGACGTTGTCCGAATGCGAACTCAGCGGAGTGTCCATCGACGACGCCGACTTCACCAGCGCACGAATGGTCGACACCCGCATCGAGCATGTGCACGCCCCGAGGTTCTCCGCGTCACGGAGCACGCTGCACAACGTGCAGATCGACAGCAGCCGCATCGGAGCGATGGACCTGTACGACTCCGGGCTGCGCTCGGTGATGGTGACCGACTCCAAGATCAGCCTGATCAACCTGCGCGCGGGGAACCTGCGCGACGTGCTGTTCCGCGGCTGCATCATCGACGAACTCGACCTGGCCGAAGCGAACCTGACGCGGGTGGCCTTCGAGGACTGCCGGGTCGGCGAACTCGACGTCAATCGCGCCACACTCGCTCACGTCGATTTCCGTGGACTGGAGATCGGAATCATCCGGAATCTCGACGGTTTGCGGGGGTCGACGATGACCGGACACCAGGCCGTGTCGCTGTCGAGTCTGTTCGCCGCCCACCTCGGCATCCGAATCGACGACTGAGGCTCCCCGAAGATCGACCAAAGGTCAGTAAAGTCATCGAGTGCGATATTTACGGCTGAAGCGAGACGACGACCGCCCGCCCACCGAACTCTCCTTCGACCTTCGCGCACACACCACCGCGCTGGTGGTGATCTTCGCTCTCTCGATCGCTTCGACCATCGCATTCCTCGTCGGTAACGACTACATCGACCTGCTCGTCTACCGCATGGGAGCGCGGGTGCTCCTCGACGGCGGAGACATCTACGGCGCGATCCCGCCGGTGGTCGACGACTTCGGATTGCCGTTCACCTACCCGCCGCTCTCCGCGGTCCTGTTCGTACCGCTCGCAGTGCTCCCCGTCACGCTCGCCAAATTCGTGTTCGGCGCCGTGTCCGTCGCAGCGCTCGTGGTGACCCTGCGCCTGGTGCTCGCCCGGGTGCGTCCCGGTCTCTCCACCGGCACCTCCTGGATGGTGACCGCAGTCGCCGTGGCCGTGGCCCTGCAACTCGAGCCCGTTCGGGAGACCATCAGCTTCGGCCAGATCAATATGGTCCTGATGGCGCTGGTGGCCGTCGACGTGCTGGCGGTGAAGCCGAAGTGGCCGCGAGGGCTACTCATCGGGCTCGCCGCCGCCATCAAGCTGACGCCCGCAGGATTCCTGCTGTTGTTCCTGCTCGCACGCGACTGGCGGACCAGCGTCCGCATCGTTGTCTCGGCAGCAGGTTTTTCCGCGGCGGCCTACCTCCTCATGCCCGAGGCGTCCACCAAATACTGGCTGCACACCCTCCCGGACACGGGACGAATCGGATCGGCGTACTACGCCGGGAACCAATCGTTCAAGGCTGTCGTCGCACGGTTCGCTCCACCCGACCCGCTCGAGACGGCACTGTGGCTCGGCGCCGTCGCGATCATGCTGGTGGTGGCGATCGTCGCCATCCGGCTCGCCCTCGCACGCGGGGCACTGGCGCTCGCACTGCTGGCGAACGCGGCCGCCGTGCTGCTGGCGTCCCCGGTGTCGTGGTCCCACCATTGGGTCTGGGTCGCTCCCGCATTGCTGGTCCTGGCGTTCGAGGTGCTGCGGGCCCCCACCAGGCGACGTATCGCCGTGGCCGTCGGCGTCGGCGCGATCTTCCTGATCGGACCGCACCACCTGCTGCCGGCGGGTGACGGTCGCGAACTCGACTGGGCGCTGCTGCAACACGTGACCGGCAGCGTGTACGTGACGATCGCGTTCGGATTCCTGGTAGCGCTCACCCAGATGCGCCAGAACCCCGCGACAGACGACGCAGGCGAACGCCCCGACACGGCGATCGACCTGCCTCGTCGTACAGGACATAAGGCCTCTCCCGCAGAAGACCCGTCCGAAATGTGACGCAGACCTCATTTCGTCGACGCCGAAACGGGTATCCAGCGGTGGAGAAGTTGCGCCCGCACCGCGCGAGGCGCGCAGAGGAAGAAAGGTGCCGACCTGTGCGCCAGCAGACGGAACTCCGGATGGTCACCCCGACGCAGGGGAACGCGATGCACCGCGCCGAGCACCTCGGTGCCCAGCGCTGGGCGTTTCGCTGCGACCGCTGTGACCACTCCTACCGGACTGTCGCGCACACCTACACCGCCGCCGCGTCGGCTGCCCGCTCCAACGGCTGGATCGTCGAACCGGCTCCCCTGTGCCCCGGTTGCGCCAGCGTCGCCATCTCGCTCGGCTCGGCGGTCGCTCTCGCGGCATAGCCGCTCCGATCCGCCTCCTCCGTACCCATATCCTCTAAGGGAATGAGGACGGAAGGCAGGCGATGACGTTCATCAAGATGTGCGGGCTGCGCGACGAGACCACGGTGGATCTGGCGGTAGACCTCGGCGTCGACGCAGTCGGTTTCGTCTTCGCCGACAGTCCGCGCCGGGTTTCCGCAGAGCAAGCGGCGAAACTGCGCTCACGGGTGCCGGCCGGAATCCTCGCGGTGGGTGTCTACGTGAAGATGTCGCTGGACGACATCGTCGCCACAGCCCGCGCCGCCGATCTCGATCATGTGCAGGTCCACGACCTGCGTTCGGCAGACGACGTGCGCGTTCTCCACGACGCGGGACTGGCCGTCATCCGCGCTGTGAACAACGGCGCCGGCGCGTCGGTGTCGCAGGACCTCGGGGCCGATCTGCTCCTGGTCGACGGCGCGGTCGCGGGTGCCGGGGTGACCTGGGACTGGCAGGACCGCAGCGCCGTACCCCCGGGACGATGGATTCTCGCGGGCGGGCTGACCCCGGAGAACGTAGCGCGAGCAGTCGCCACCTCGGGGGCGTGGGGCGTCGACGTCTCCAGCGGTATCGAGTCCGGTCGCGGTATCAAGAGCCCCGAACTGATGACGGCGTTCGCGGAAGCGGTACGCAACGCCTCGGTCCCGCTGCCCGCACCGGGTCAGTAGGCTCCGTCGCTCGCGAGCACAGCGCGAACTGTTTTCGCGACGATCAGCAGATCCTGCACCATCGACCAGTTCGCCACGTAGAACAGGTCGAGCCGGACACGGTCGGCTTCGGAAAGATTCGACCGCCCGGATACCTGCCACAGCCCGGTCATCCCCGGGCGCACCAGCATTCGGCGGTCGACGAACCGAGGGATCTCCCGTCCTTCCCCCACGGTGAGGGGACGCGGACCGACGAGACTCATGTCCCGGCTCAGCACGTTGAACAACTGCGGCAGTTCGTCGATGCTGGTTCGCCGGATGAACCGGCCGACCGGCGTGATCCGCGGATCGGATGTCGACTTGTAGAAAACCGCACGCTCGCTGTCGGCTTCGTCGCGCATCACGTCGACCATCTTGTCGGCGTCGGTGACCATCGAGCGGAACTTCCACATTCGGAAAGTCGCGCCGTTGAGCCCGACCCGTTCCTGACGATAGAAGACCGGCCCACGATCCTGAATCTTGATCAGGGCCGCCACCACCAGCATGACGGGTGCGAAAGCGAGCAGGGCGACAGTCGCGCTCACGAGATCGAAGACCGTCTTGGCCATCCGATTCGACCCCCGGTATTGAGGCTCCTCGACGTGAACGAGGGGAAGACCACCCACCGGGTACATCGACAACCGCGGAGAGGCGATATCGGTGACGCCCGGAGCAACCACCAGATCCACCCGATACGGTTCGAGATCCCATGCGAGGTCTGCGAGATCCGAGTTGCCCCATTGCGCGTTCGCGGCCACCGCGACGGTGTCCGCGCCGGTGAGTTCGACGGCGCGCAGCACATCGGATTCCCCACCGAGAACCGGGATATCGAGACCGCCGACGGTCAGGGCTCGGGCCTGGTCACCGCTGTAGCCGGGAGTACACACCCCGACGACCCGGTAGCCGGAATCCGCGTCGCGGGTGAAGGATTCGACCATCGCTTCGACCGCTTGGTCGCCGCCGATCACGAGCACCGAGGTGCGGAATTCACCGCGTTCACGCCGTCTGCCGATCGCCCGCCGCCACCGATGGCGTCCGAGAAGCAGTCCCGCCAGCCCGAGCGGCAATGCGACACCGAGGTAGACGCGTACCGCGTCGAGGTCGATCACGAACGATTCGAGGAGGAACGACAGAATCGCGATGAAGCCGAAGCATTGGAGCGTCGCCCTCGTGACGAGGCGGTATTCCTCTTCGCCCCTGCCGATCACCGTGGGCTTGCGGGTACCGGCGATCGACAGCGCGAACAGCCAGGATCCGGCGACGGCGGCCCCCAGCAGTATCGAACCCGGGATGCCCGCTTCCGGTACCTCGCCGAATGCGATCCGAACCCATTGTGCGAGCGCGAGAACGGCGCACACGACCGCAACGTCGGTCAGGCACAACCACCTGGTGTGGATCGTCTGCCACTGTCGACGGGTCCCCCGACGTTCGGCGGAATCTCGCCTCGTGTCCAGGCTCGGGACGGGGAGGGCGCTCACCGTCGGCGTCCGTCCGGCTTCGATGCTCATTTCCGCCCCATGCTTCGACTTACCCCCGCCCCCGACTGGATGTTGACAGGGCCGGATCCGATCCGTCCTGATTGCCTGTTATGCACCTTTACCGTTTACCGAACAAATAATGTTTCAGTGCAATAGGTCACACCGGAGGAAATCGCTCCCGCGCGGTGTCTCCGGCACCCGGCCGAACAACGTCCGCACGATGCGCCGCTGAAGTGCACGGGCACAACATATTTCGACGGGGATGCTGAAGTCTTCACGCACTGCGGGCGGAGAACGACCGGCACAACCCTCGACCCGGTTACGCCCCAGCGACCGGCGTCAGCGGCGCGGAGATGCCTGGCGGCGAGAACGCTCGGAGCGGGCCCACAAGAAGGTCAACCGTTGCACCACCGTTCACGCACGAACCTCACTTGTCCCCCGCTCCACCGGGCTCCCGACCCGCGTGGAACCTACCGCAGGGTGAACACCGAGACAAGACCGATCCGACCGGACAACTCACCGCCGAAGGACGGTGGTGATCACACGCAGACCCAGTTCCGGATGTCCTCGCGAAACCGCTCCGACGACAGGTTCGTGACCGACCCCGAGCCCGGACGCGGGACCGCGTCGACTGCCGCGATGCACTCGGCGAGCGACTCCACCGAGTCGTCACGGAAGTGCAGGCCGTCCACTCCTTCCACCACCGTTTCCGCCGCTCCGCCGATTTCGTTGACGATTACGCGGGCACCGGCAGCGCGCGCTTCGACCGGCATGATCCCGAAGTCTTCGATCGCCGGGAAGACGTAGACGTGCGCACGCTGATACAGCGCGTAGAGCAGGGCGTCCGACGGGCGCGACAGCACTCGCACCGGCACACCGGCCTCGTCGGCGAGCTTCCGCAAGCGTCCTTCCTCGGGCCCCGAGCCTGCGACGACGGCGGGGATTCCGGCGCGGTCGGCGGCACGAATCACCCAGTCCAGCCGCTTGTACGGAACGAACCTCGACGCTCCGAGGACGAAGGTATCCGGAAGGCTCTCGAGGACCGCCGATTCCGGCCCGGACAGTTCGGTGCTCCAATCCGGCACCGACGAAATTCGCGTCGTGTCGACGGGAGGAAAGATCACGCGGGCTTCCACACCCCATGCCGTCTCCACCCGGCGCCGGACGAAGTCGCTGTTCGCCGCGAACTGGGCTCCTTCCGCCGCGCGCCGGCGATCCAGACGACGGAGCGGAGGCGATGCGAGCTTCACCGCAGCCGACGCGCCACGATCGTCGAGTTCGGGATTCCACAGGTAGCGGGCGGGGGTGTGCACGTAGACGAACTTGCGGAAGTCGCGGTCCGCGCCGCGGAACGACACGTGGTGGGCAAAGCAATGGGAACTGACCAACGCGAAGTCGTAGCGGCCGGGACGCCGGCGCCAGACGTACGGCATCGCGGCGAGGGCGAGCGCCTTGTGGCGACGCAGGGGGGTGCGCGCAAGTCCACTCTCCCGCACGGTCTGCGTGGGGTACCGCTCCGCGTCGTTCCACAGACACAGGACGTCGGCGTCGGGAAAACACCGCACGAACTCGTCGAGCACCTTCTCCGAACCGCCGTCACGTGCAATCCACTCGTGCACGAGCACTCCCGGCATGACCATCCCTCCGAACGCCCGAGCAAGCAGGCACGGTAGTTTATGGCACAGGTTGCGCACCGGTGACGCCGGGTGTCGACGGCCCGATTCGAATGTGTCGTAGCAACAACCGGATTCAAGAGGGGCGCCTGGCGCCGACTGCCTCCTTGGATCACCCACCCAGGATCTGGAGGTTCGAACGTGGGCGTGCAGCACTCGTCGTGGTTCGGCCCCGCCGACGCGCTGATACTCGCGCACATCCACATCCCCGACGACGGCCGTTCCCGCGGCGCCGTGGTGCTTTGCCCACCCCTGGGCAAGGAACACCTCGACACCTACCGCGGCATGAAGGCACTCGCCGAACACCTCGCCGATCGAGGCCTGACGTCGGTGCGGTTCGACTACGCCGGCGTCGGCGACTCGTCGAGGGATCAGGATTCCCCCGACGCGGTCCGGGCATGGCGGCACAGCGTCGTCGCGGCGATCGACCTCGCGCGCGCGACCGGCGGCGCGCACATCACCGTGGTGGGTCTGCGCGCCGGAGCGCTCCTCGCGGCGACCGCACTTCCCGAGTGCGGCCCCGTCGACGCGGTGGTCCTGTGGGATCCCGTTCTCTCCGGCCGCAGTGCCCTGCGGGAACAACGCGCGCTGTACCGGGTCACGCAAGGCGCCGACGATCCTGACGATCTCCGGATCTCGATCATCGGTGGTGTTCTGGCGCCGGAAGCGGCCGCGGATCTCGGCGCACTGAAGATCGAGGCCAGTGCCTTCGCGGGAACACGGACTCTGCTCGCGGTGCGCCCTGCAGCGCGCGACACTCCCGCGGTGTCTGCACTCGCCGACGCGCTGGGTGGCGACGAGTCGATCCTCACCGAGCAGGAAGCATTCGTCACCCCCTCCGCCCTCTACGCCGAGATTCCCTTCTCCACTGTCCGGCGGATCGCCGAATGGATCTCGGACGGAGCGTCCGCGGATTCCCGCGAGGTGGTTCTGTCGCTTCGGCATCGTGCGGCGGTGGCCACCACTGCCGACGGTTCTCCCGTGTACGAATCGGTGGAGGCGCTCGGTCCGAATGCGTTGTTCGCGGTGCGCACCCACGCGGTGGATGCCGCCCGCACCGACGGCCGTCACCCCACGGTGCTGTTCTTTGGTACCGCCTACGAACACCGGATCGGCCCGAGCCGACTCTGGGTCGAACTCGCCCGCAGCCTCGCCGCACACGGCATCTCCTCTGTTCGTTTCGACCGCACCGGAGTCGGCGACACCGGCACCGTGGACGACGGGCAACCGGTGTCGCTCTACTCGGAGGTGTCCGACCGCGATGCGCTCGACGCCGCCCGGGCGCTGGGGGTCGATCCGCAGGACGTCGTCGTGACGGGGCTGTGCTCGGGGGCGTGGTACTCGTCGTACGTCGCTCTCGCGTTGCAGGCCCGGGCGGTGGTGCTGGTGAACATGATCTTGTGGTCCACCCACCGACGTCGTTCTCTGCGTGAACAACTGCGGCCGCCGGTCCCGGATGCGCCCGGTGGCGGAGAGTCCGCGACGCCGTCCGCCCCGCCACCGCTTCGTGCGCGCATCAAACCGCTCGCGCAGAAACACCTGCCGTACCCCGCATGGCTGCTGCTGGGCCGGCTCGGCATCACCCAGGTGCCCGAGGTGATCCTCGAAGCTTTGCGTCGTGCGGGTGCCGATGTCACGGTGGTGCTCTCGGCGCAGGACCACCGATCCTTCCGTTACCAGCGGGGCGAGGAAGGGTTGCGGCGAGTACGGCGGCGAGGCTTCACCGGACGGATCCGGACCGGAGCGACCGGGGATCACGGCGCCTACCAGCGCGACGGTCGCGAGTTCCTCCGCACCGAGATCACTGCCGCCGTGCTCTCGTCGTTCGGCCGGACGGGCACGGAACGGGAAACCGTCGCCGATGCGGACGTGTCATGACGACGATGCTCGTCCTCGCTCTGCCGTTCGTCGCTGCCCTCTGTGTCGTTCTCTATCGGAGGCCGCAACACGGACTGCTTCTCATCGCGGCTCTGACTCCTCTGCACGGACTGCTCGTGATCGTGCCCGGTGGTTCGGCGTTGTCTCCCTGGAAGGAGGGAGTCCTGCTGCTGACGCTCGCTGCGACGTTCGTCAGCCCCTATCGCAAACGCACACCCGCCCCGTCCTTCCCGTGGTGGCCGGCGGTCGCCGCATGGGTGGCGTTGGGGATCGTGTCCGCAGTCCTCGCGTCGGGAGCGGGAGCCGTCACCCCACTCAAGATCACCTTCTTCTACCTGATCATTCCCGTGATCCTCTGGCGCGCACCGTTCGACGCCCGCGACCGCGACCACTTCGTCACCATCCTGATGGGGATGGGTGTGTTCACGTCGGTCGTCGGATTGGCCCAGCAGGTGATCGGCGGTGAGCGTCTCGCCGCGCTCGGGTACCGGTGGGACGACCATCTCCGCACCACCGGCGGGATCCTGCGCAGCTTCAGCACTTTCACGACCCCGTTCGCGTTCGGGTTGTTCGTGATGATCAGTCTCGTCGTGGGTGGCGCGATCGCCCTTGCCGACCCGGGCAGACTGCGCAACAAGTTGTTTCTCTGCGCGACACCGATCATGCTGCTCGGCATGGGCGTGACGATCGTTCGGGCGAGTTACATCGGCCTCGCGGTTGCTCTGTTGTGGCTCGCGATCCACCGCCACCGCGCGCTCCTTCTCGGTTTCGGCGCCGCCGTGCTCGCCGCACCCATCGCTCTCTTCGTGGTGCCGGGTTCGTTGCTCGCGCCGCTGTTCTCGTCGTCGAGTCTCGGTGAACGCGGCGACGGCTGGGCAGAGACCCTCTCGTCGTTGTGGGTGCATCCGTTCGGGCAGGGTCTGGGTGCCACCGGTTCCGCCGCTGCCAAAGCCGCGTCCGGAAGCAACCCGATGCTGTCGGAAATGTCGTTGCAGGCGGCGGTGACGTTCGGGTTCATGCCCTACCAACCCGACAACTACTACATCAAACTCGCTGTCGAACTCGGGCCGGTCGGCGTGTGGTTGTTCGTCCTCGTTCTGGTCTGCGCGGCAGTGTCGACCCTTCGCGCCGCGCGGATCATGCGCGGCCAGGATGCTGCGCTGGCACTCGGGGTGAGTGCGTCGGTGATCGCGGTGGCCGTCGCGTCCACCGTCTCGACCTACCTGGAGATCTTCCCGCTCGACGTCTACTTCTGGTTACTCTTAGGAATCGTGGGATGTGCGCTCACACAGGATCGTTCGAAGATTCTCAGTCCAGGCACCGAATCGGGTTCGGAGCCATGTCGCTCCGGCCCTCCGGCAGCGGAGTCCAAACCTACGCCCGTGAACTGCTGAGGGCACTGCCTGCGTTTCTCCCCGGTGCCGAACTGCGGGCAACGGTACAACGCGACGCGGTGGGAGAGTTGCCGTCACAGGTGGCTGCCTCGCGACGCCCCGTATCCGACGGTGTGCTCCGCGTCCTGTGGAATGCGGTGCCGCTGCCCTCCGTCGATCTGTTCCACAGCCTCGACGTCGATCTTCCTGTCGGACAACGCGGCCCGACCGTGTCGACATTCCACGACCTGTCGGTCTTCGACACCCCCTGGGCGTTCAGCCGCTTCCGGGCCACAGGCGAGCGCCGCTTGCTCCGCGACGCGTTGCGCCGCGCCGACGTACTCGTTGCCGTCTCCGAATTCACCGCCGAACGCATTCATGCGCTGTCGGGCCGGGAATCCGTGGTCACCCCACTTGCTCCCGCACCGTGGGCCACGCCCCCGACGCCCGAACACATTGCCGAAGTGCGTGCCCGCTTCGCGCTCCCCGACCGGTTCGTGCTGCAGGTCGGAACCGTCGAACCGCGCAAGTCCGTGGCCCTGGTGGCCGAAGCCTGCCGGAACCTCGACGTGCCGTTCGTCCTCGCCGGTGCCGGTTCGACGGGACGCGATGCGCCGTCGAGTGCCCTCGGACTCGGTTATGTCGCGACGTCGGATCTCCCGGCGCTCTACGCGGCGGCGAGCGTCGTCGCGTACGCCTCGCGGTACGAGGGGTTCGGTCTTCCTCCCCTCGAGGCGATGGCGTGTGGCGGCGCGGTGGTCTCTAGTGCCGTCGGCGCGTTGCCGGACTTCGCCGACGACGGGGCACTGCTCGTCACTGCCCACACTGTTCCGGCGTGGACGGCGGCATTGCGCGCCACTCTCCTCGACGTGGACACCGAACGGGCGTTGCGGCGACGCGGCCCCGAGGTCGCTTCGACCCTCACCTGGGCGCGTACCGCGGAATTGACGGTCGGCGTCTACCGCAGAGCGGGCCTGCGACTGTGAGGACGGCGCCCGGTGGGTAGGCATTCGCGTCCGGACGAGGTCGACGACGGCGAGTTCGTCGACTTCCCCTCCGACATCGGACCGTCGGGCCGCCACGCCAAGATCTGGGATTCGCCGTCGCTGGCGGGGTACGCGCACCCGTCGATGACCAACACCGGCCAGTTGCACATCGACCTCGTCGCGGAAACCGTCCTGATGGAACGGATCGTCGCGAAGGTCCACGAGGACCGCGACGGCACCCTGCACGAACCGAGCACACCCGAACTGGACGGACGCACAGCGCGTCGCAACACCGTGGCGATGCTCGCGAGCCGTCTGGCGATCGCATCGATGGGCTGGGCCGGATCGATGATCCTGGCGCGCGTCCTCGCCCCGGACGACTTCGGCAAGTTCTCGTTCGTCTTCGGGTTGCTCGGTCTGCTGTCGGTGGTGACGGATCTGGGCGTGGGCCGAGTCGTGCTCGCCAAGCTCGTCGAATGCAATCCGTGGGAAGTCTCGTACGTCACGACGGCATTCATCGCGCTGCGCGGGTTACTGGGCTTGCTCGGTTACGCGCTCGCAGTGGGATACGTGGTGCTGCTGGGTTATTCGTCGGACGTGGTGTGGGCGACGGTCGTGGCCGGGCTGGTCGTGGTGGTGGCGACACCCAGCAACGCACTCTCGGTGATGTACCAGAGCCGCCTGCGGATGGCGTCGGTCGCCGCCGCCGAGACACTCGGCCAGCTCGCCCAGTTGATCTGCACGATCGGGGCGGTCCTCTGGCACCCGATGCTTCTCGTGGTCGTCGCGCCCGCGGTGATCAACGAGGTTGTCGCGGCGGCACTGAAGGTGCGTGGGGTCCGCGCCGGGAAAGCCGGGCCGCTGCCGGCCGCGCGTGCCCAGTTGTGGCGCTGGCGGGAGATGCTCATCGAGGCGGTGCCACTGTCCATCGGGTTCGCGTTGCTCACCGTCCTGTCGAAGGTCGACGTTCTGATGCTCGGCCGGATGGACAGTTTCGATTCGGTGGGTCTCTACACCGTGGGATACAAATTCGCCGACCTGTTGTCGATGGTCGCCTCCACCGTCGTCGGCCCGGTCACCACGCTGCTCGTCGCGACGTGGCCGGCGCAGAGCGAGCAGTTCCGGCAGCGCACTCGGGAAGCGGCGATGCTCCTCGCCGTGCTCGGCGCGGCGGCAACCGCCGCCTTCTGGCCGACCGCGGACGGTGTCCTGACGCTGCTGTACGGCGAGCGGTTCGCCGAGGGTGCCGATGCATCCCGGATGCTGGTCGCAGGTAGCGCGCTGTCGATGCTCACCGAACTGGGCCTGATGGTGCTGATCGCGACCGGGCGCCACCGCGTCTATCCCTGGGTTGCCCTGGCGGCGCTTGCCGCGAACGTCGCCATGAACCTGGTGCTCATTCCACGCATGTCGTTCGAGGGCGCCGCACTCGCGACCGTCCTCACCGAAGCGGTCATGGTGGTCGCGATCTGGGTGGTGGTGGCGCGCACGGTGGCGGTCGCGCGACTCTTCCCCTTCGCGCAGGCATCGGCCATCGCCATGCTGGGTCTCGCGGTGACCGTATGGGCGTCGTTGCTGGCCGACCGATTCGACGTCCCGTGGCCGATCACCGCGGTCGTCGCTCCCCTGTGCGTGTTCGCGGGGGTCCATTTCCTTCCCATCACCGGCGGACTCGGTCTCGTCGGTCTCGTGAAATCGCGGTGAGCCCGGTGCGGAGAACGGCAGTACGGAGAACAGTGGTGCGCAGAGAACTCAGGGGCCTGGCAGCGATGCTGGTCGTGATGGGTACCGTCGCGTGCGGGAGCACCGAGCCTGCGATGTGCCGCACCGATCTGACGGCCGACAGCCTCGGCGTGGCCACAGGGTCGGGGCTCGACACCCTCTCCGACGCCGATCTCGACCGCTATTTCGCTACCACGGCCGAGAGCGGCGCAACCTGGGTGCGATTCGACTTCGACTGGTCGATCATCGAACCTGTCCGCGGGGAGTTCGACTGGTCCGGCACCGACCGTGTCGTCGACGCGGCGCACGCCCACGGACTCGAGATCCTCGGACTGCTCACCCACACCCCCGAGTGGGCCCGCGCCGCCGATGCTTCCGACTCGCACGGCCGGCCCGCCGACCCCGCCGAGTTCGGGAGATTCACCGGTGACGCCGCCCAGCGGTATCGCGACCGGATCTCCCACTGGGAGATCTGGAACGAACCGAATCTCGCGGTCTTCTTCGGGCCACAACCGGACCCGGTGGCGTACGCAGCGCTCCTGGAGTCGGCGTCGAATCGCATCCGCGAGGTGGTGCCCGGTGCCGTGATCGTCAGCGGCGGACTGTCACCCGCAACCGACAACGGGACGGATATCGCCCCGACGACCTTTCTCTCCGAACTGTACGAACTCGGTGGAGCGGCGAGTTTCGACGTGGTGGGGATGCATCCCTACAGTTATCCCGCTCTGCCGTCGGATGTCTCGACAAAGGATTGGAACTCCTTCTACCGGATGCGCGACATGCGCGACATCATGATCGGCCACGGTGACGACGGCACGCCCGTGTGGGCTACCGAATTCGGGTCCCCCACCGGGACCGGTATCGACGCGGTGGATGCCGACCGGCAAGCGGACATCCTGCGTGACGGCATCACCGAGCAGCGCCGCTTCGACTTCGTCGACAGACTGTTCGTCTACAGCCTGGTCGATCGCGGCACCGACGAGTCGGATCGCGAACAGAACTTCGGCATCATCGACCACACTCTCGATCCGAAACCGGCGTGGCAGGTGATGCGCACCGCCGCAACCACTCCCGGATGCCTCTGACCGAATCAGACTGTTCTGCCCGCCGGCCGGAGCGCGTCGAGGACCCGTTGCCGCGCCGGCCGCACCCAGTCGCTGCCGCGTTCGGCGAGTTCGATCATTTCTCGGGCGCACCGACGCCGGGTGGGCGTCGCGACGACGGTGCCGATCCGGTATCCACCGTTGGCCCAGTGAGACTTGAATTCCGAAGTGCCGACCATGAAGTCGAATCGGGCGATCCCGAGTTCGTCGTGATGATCGGTGAGCCAGCGGTGGAGTAGTTGGCCGGGCTGATGACGGCGAACGTCGGGATGGAAGCGGGCCATCCACATCTCGGCAACGTCATCCGTGTGGAACATGATTTCGTGTGCGCGCCACCGGTTTCCGACGACCAGGCCCACCACGAGGAGATTGCCCGCCCGGGCTTCCGTCTCGAGTAGCGGTTTCGTGAACGACGCGAACGGCGGTCCGCAGAAGTTGTCCCGGTCTGTGTGCTCGTCGGCGGCCGCAGCAACCGCGACGATGTCGGGCCAACGGCGCTCGAAGTGTTCGGGATCTCGGATCACCTCGACCTCGACGGGCGTACCGGCGTTGACGAGTCCCCGCTCGAGGCGACGAAGCGTCTTGAGGGTGCGGCTACCGCGCAGCGACGCCGCACCTGCACCGGCCGCCAGATCGATGGTCAGACCTTGCTCGTCGACCTCCAGATCGACATTCCACAACGGCGACGTGTGCAGCGCTTCGACCAGAGGATCCGCCACATCGACATGGGTCAACTGCAGCGACATCCCGGATGTCGCGATACCGTCCACCAACTCCCGGAGCGCATCCCGGTCGGTTGCCGCGAACGTTCCGATCGTGCCGAGTCCGTGGCCCGGGAACCGGAGCGTCTGCACCCCCATACGATTGCGTCGGTGCAGTGGAGCAACCGCAACCAGCCGTCCGTCGCGGCGGACGGTACACACCGCGAGGCGTCCCCTGCCCAGGGCTCGGTACCAGTTCAGCGCGTACGACGGCCGCGCCGCCACCCGTGCTCCCATGCGGCGTACCAGATCCGACCACTCCGGCACGAGAGCGTCGACCGTGCGCCCGTCGACGACCGCGAAACTCACCGGCTGCTGCGGCAACTGCCGCTCGCCGGACGCCGCCCGCGCTCCGTTTCGGACAGCCGGTCGTGCTCCGCGTCCCGGCCACCCATGTACCCAACTCCTTCTCGACGTGAGGCAAGCCGCGTGCCCTGCTCGCGGAGCGGCACGCCCTTTGCACCACCCGAGAAAGATCGTAGGCGGACAGCACAGCGTTACCGCTCGCGGCACCGAGGGCTGGCGGATCGCCCTACCGAGACCGGGGTACCGCCACCGGCGTCCGCGGCGGAACGACGCCGCAGTCGAGCGCAGAGGTGACACCGTCGAGGATCATGTCGAGGAGGCCGGCAGAGGTCGCGAAGTTGATACGAAGCTGATTGCGGCATCCGCTACCGAACCGCAACCCTCCCTCGACGAGGATTCCGCCTCGCTCCCTGACCTGCTCCACCGGATCGTCGATCCCGAGGGGACCGGCATCGATCCACGTCAGATAGGTGCCTTCCGGAAGATGGTGTCGCGCAGCGGGGATCCGATCGCGGAGCACGGCGTCGACGTGTCGCCGATTCCGGTCGAGGACCTGCATGAGATCGCGCTGCCAGGCATCACCGTGCCGCCACGCCGTGAGTGTGGCGACCACGCCCGGCACCGATACCGCGCCGTACAGGTCGAACGGCTCGGCGTCACGTCGCCTCAGCAACCGCTCCGGCCCGTAATGCACGACCGCGCAGCGTAACCCGGCCAGATTGAACGACTTTCCGGCGGACGTGATCGTGACGGTGCGTGCCGCCGCGTCGGGACCGAGCGACGCGAACGGAATGTGCACATGAGGTTCGTAGACGATCTCGGCGTGGATCTCGTCGCTGACGACGAGCAGATCGAAACGTTCTGCGATGTCCGCAATTTGCTCGAGTTCCTCGCGGGTGTGAACGCGCCCGGTGGGATTGTGCGGGTTGACGAGCACCAGCACGCGAGGCCGGTGCCGCGCGACCCGCTGCTCGAACGCCTCCATGTCGAGGACCCACCCGTCACCCCGATCGACGAACGGGAAGTCGAGTTGCTGCAATCCCATCCGGCGGATCGACGCGAGGAACGGGGGGTAGTTGGGTGTCTGCACGACCACCGAGTCGCCGCGCCGGGTGCTCAGGTGGAGTATCAGCTGCAGGGCCTGGATGAGGTCCGTCTGCTCGCGTACCGACTCCGGATCGGGTTCCCATCCGTAGCGGTTCCGCATCCGGGCAGAGAACTCGGCCCGCAGCGGCGTGCCGTGCACCCAATCCGGATAGCCGAGATCGCTCTCGATCTGTTCGTGCAGCGCACTTCGGATCACGGGTGCGACAGGGAAGTCCATGTCGGCGACCCACGCCGGCAGCAGTCCTTCGTCGACGGCGCGTGCCCACTTCGCTCCCGCTCGCGAGGACAGTTCGGCAACGTCGAGGTCGTCGAACCCCGGGAAAAAGGTTCCGCTCATCGGGCCTCCTCGGGTGTGGAGAGCAACAGATCGCGCGTGATCTCGACCTGCCCGTGGTGCTGGGCGAGTTCCTCGAGGACGTGGAGAAGCACACCGCCGACCGAAACGACGCTGTCCCGATACTTCTCGGGTACAGCATGCGCCGGTGGTGCGGCCGGGTCCAGCCCGACGAGATCCTGTCTCAGTTGCCGGCGCTGCTCGCCGACGAGGCGCGCCAACTCCGCCACCGTTCCCGACGCGCCGAACTCGGATTCGCGGTCGCGGTCGCTGTGGCGACCGAGAGCGACGTGTCCCACCCAGAACTCGACGACCGCGCTGCAGTGGTAGGTGATCGCCCACGCCGAGTTGGCGCCGGGCACCGGTGGGACCGCGTTCGCACAGTCGTCACCCAGCTGCGTCAACGCAGCGAGCATCCCGTCGAATGCGCGATCGACGAAATAGAGGTACTCGTCGGTGTTCATCGCTACCGCCGTTCATCCTCGAGTTCGAGTTGAGCTGAGAATGACACGGTTCACGCTGAACCGCGCGGCGAAAAGTCAGGCGACTTCGGCGGGCCGCTCACCGGTGACGAAGAAAATGAGGCGATCTGCCACGTCAGCGGCCTGATCTCCGAACCGCCCGTAGAAGCGGGCCACGAGGACCGTGTCCACTGCCGTCGGGACATCGCCGTCCCAGTCCTTACCTTCGACCGTGGCGAGTACCCGCGAGTGCACCGCGTCGAGGTCGCGCTGGAGCGTGCGCACCCCCCGGATGGCATCGAGGTCGAGATGGGTGAACGCATCGCGCAGCACATCCGCGATCTGCGACGCGAGATCCGCCATGACGACGAGGTCGTTGTGCAATGCACCGCGGACGAGCAGGTCGGGGAAGCGGCGCCTGGCCACGCGAGCGATGTGCAGGGTCAGCTGCACCATCCTGCTCAGGTCACCGCTGATCCTCACCGCGGAGAACACCAGCCGGAGATCGGTGGCGACCGGTGCCTGCAACGCCAGGATCTTCATCGCGCGGTGGTCGGAGTCCACGGTCAGCTCGTCGAGACGCGCGTCGAGGTCCAGTGCGCTCTGCGCAGCGAGCAGATCACCCCCGAACAGGGCTTCGGTCGCAAATTCGAGCCCTTCCGCGGCCAAGGCTGCGAGTTCCCCGAGCCGCTCGAGCAGCTCGTTCAGTTCGCCTTTGAAAGCTTCCCTCATGCAGCACTCCTTTCGGTGGCGTGCGCAGATCCCCTTCCGGCAGCAGCAGGCGCTGTCGGAATCGGGTGCCCGCTAGGGCGCGTTCTACACCGGCTGATGTTCCGCGCTTTCGCGGTCGATGTCGACGGTCGAATCACCCGGACGGATGTCGTCCATGCGTGCGAGGTGGGCCTTGATCCATGCGGTACTACCCGGTGTCGCGTCTTTCTCATGCGTTGTACCGGCAATGCTGGTAGTCAATGCGGTCCTTCGTCTAGATGCCGACATGCTCGGCGCGCAGGTCACCCACACCCCCGGAGTGACCTCTATCACTATATAGCGGGAGCGCGGGGATACAAGTCGGCCGATCGACGGAACTCAGGAAGCGTCATCCGGCGCGGGGGCCGGTCCGTCGGGGGTCGCGCGGGGGCCCTGGTCGTCGCGCTTCCGAGCGATCTCCTGGGCGTACTCCCGGTTGACCGACTCGCTCACCGGGGCATAAGGCTCGTCGGCGGAGTTCGAGGGTCCCGGTGGTGGGGCGGGGTGCCCGTCACCGTTCCGATTGCGAACATCGGGCTGGTTCTCGAAAAGCGACTTCGGGAGCGTCGCGATCGGCCGGGTGGGTGGTGCCGGATCGACATCCGCAAACGACCAGGCTGCCGGCTCCTGCGGAGGTGCCGGCACGAAGGGCGGGCGCGGCGGAGCGGGCGGACGGGGTTGCTCGGACGGACGGACTGGACGCTGGACGGCCTGCGCCGGCTTTTCCGGTTCGGGCGGGAGAGTGGTTGCGCCCGAATCGGACGTCGCGGCGGGTGTTGCGGCGACGGGCTGCGACTCGTCCGTCTTGGTCCGCGCCGGCTTCTCACCGGCCAGCACCACGAGGCGGGCCGGCACCTCGATTTCCGCGAGCGCCCGCAAACTGTCTTCGACCGCGCTCCGGTCCTCGCTACCCACCGTCACGACGATGAGCGCAAGGCCCGGCTTCTCGGCACGCAGTTGCTTCCACCATTGCTCGGCGAGCCCGCAGCGGATGATGCGCTCGGCCGCGGCATCGCCGAAGACACCGGGTTCGTCTTCGACGCCGGAGCCGTCGAGAACGAGGATCGTTTCACCGAGGGACGCGCGCTGGTGCAGCATCACCACCGTGTCGAGGGGCAGGCGCAGGGGGCCGGGAGCCACGAACTGCACGGCGGTGCGGTACCGGCGCGAGGTCCGCCTGGCCCAAGCCGGCGTGACGGTCGTGCCGAACCGGCCGTTCACCGCGACCAGCAGCTCCGCGACCACGATCAGTGTGAACAGGAACGCGACGGCAGCCTCCGCCTTCGGTTGCGGGGACACCTTCGTGCCACTGCCCGCGGGCGCGGCCAGCACCTGGAGGTGCTCGGCACCCGCGCCGGAGCGCACGGCACGGAGCTGGTCGAGACGCGAGTCGAGTTCGCCCTGCAGCACCGGGTCCGGAACACCGTCTTCACTGTCGGCGGCATCGGCTGCCAGATCGGCGCGCAGACCCGCGACGATTGCGTCGAGGTCGGCGATGCGCGATTCGAGTGCGGTGCGGTTGCGGGTGCTCTGGGCCTGATCGAGCGCAGCAACGACCACCTGCGCGAGCCGGTCGGCTTCTTCCTGGGACCCGTCGCGTGCGGTCACCGTAAGTAGCGTCGGGGAGCTTCCGTAGTCCACCCAGACGTTGCCGGACAACGCGGCCGGATCCTCACCGACCTCCGCCGCGATGGCGGCGACCACCCGGGAATCCTCCGACAGCGCCACGTACGGGGCGATCAATTGCCCGAGCGACGCGTCGGAACCGGAAACCGCGTCGGTGCTGCGGATCTCCACGACGACCGTCGACTCGTAGACACCCGGCCCGCTGTCGCGGACGAAGAACACCGCGAGCGCGACGAGCAACGCCGCGGCCGCCGCGGGCAGCGCGACCCGGGCCAATTCGCGGGCGTGCCCGAGGAGGTCGACGGCCGGAGGGACGCCGAGTTCTCGGCGCCACTCGGCATCGCGGATGTTTCCTTCAAGCACGTCGCGGACCCTTTCGCGGAACTGCCGTAATGGGGGGAATGTCGCTTTGAGGTCGCGAAAATCCGGCCGAACGTTACCGCACCCTGAAGCTCGGGGCTACAAGCCCAGTAGCCAGCGGGGCCGCGACCACATCTGCCAGTTCTCGAGGACCTGGGCTCCCGCCGACACGTAGAGCGGGGTCACCTGCGGATTGGTGAGACCACACATCGGCACCGCGCCCCGACGGGAATAGGTGCGTGCGGCAGCAGCATCCACGAGACGCCGGGCGTAACCGCGACGCTGTCGTCCCTTCCTCGTACCCAGCGACCACACCGTTTCGATCTCGCCTCCGTCGGATATGAGTGTGCAGCACTGCAGTTGGGCGTCGTCGAAGAGGCCCACCGCCGTCAGGGTTGGATCGTCGACGATCGTGTCGGCGTACGCGATGGCCGCGGTTTCCGGCGAAACCCCGAAGGCTCCCGCAGCGAGATCACGGGCGTCGGGCATCTCCGTACGTCCGAGAACCCGGAGCGAGTCGTCTTCCGGAGCGGCAGCCGGTACGAGCACCGTCAGGTCGAGAGCGCCCGCACAAACCCAGCCCCGGTCGGCGAGAATCTGCGCGGCGGCCAGACCCCGTCCGGCCAGCAGCACGATCGACGGGCAACCCGCCGCGGTAACGACATCGAACGCACGCTGCGCGTGTGCGCCGACGTCTCCGTCGTACACCAGTGCGAGGTTGTAGTCGGGGTCCGGCGCACCGGTGATCCCGATCCACCAACCCTCGCCCTCGTCGTAGGACCCGGCAGAAGTGAGTGGCCGCATGCTGCGTCCGTATGCGCGGCGCAGGACGTCGAGCGTGACGGCGGTACCTGTGGTGGAGCCGGTCACTCGTGATCCTCCCGCTCGTCGGCACATCGGATGGCTCATACGAATGCCCGTATTGTCCACGACTATCCCGATTCGTTCCTGCGGTCGGCATGCCCCAGATCCCGGGCCGGATCGACAACATCGCGAACACGTTGCTTGAGCACCGATATGTCCGGAAAGCCCTTGTCTTCCTTGCGGTCCCAAACAAGCGTGTCGTCGACCGCGATCCGGAAGACGCCACCTGTCCCGGGAACCAGGGCGACCTCACCGAGATCTGTCCCGAACGTGCCGAGAAGTTCCTGCGCCATCCATGCCGCACGGAGCATCCATCGGCACTGTGTGCAGTACGCGATCGTGACTCGCGGTCCGTTCCCACTCATACCGAAAGACTATCGACAGGAAATGGTGAAGCCCCGGCGACAATGGTGGAGTCGGCCGGGGCTTCTGCGCAGATCGGCGATGGGGGTTACCGGTCTGCGCAGTCGCCCTCGCAGGGGAACTGGAGGACGACGTAAGGGACTTTATCCCTACAGGATTGCTACTCGCGAGTACGGAAGAAGAGCAGTGGGAAGCCGGTCAGTAGACCAGGGGCGGACGACCGGCGTCGCGCTCCGCGCGCAGCAACTCGATCCATTCCTCCTCGAAGTCCGCGGCGGCGAGGATCCGGGCGACGAGGACCGCGGTCACGGTCGCCAGTCCCGTCCACGCCACAAGGGCGAGCCCGATCCAGATCCACATGTAGCCAGTGTGCGGGAGAAGAGAACCGTACGAACAACGAAATTGCATCGTTTGGGACACACCTGCCACAAACCCCCGCCGATTACGTACGGGCGAGTGTGGAGGTCACTGCCACAACGCCGCCGCCATCTCCGGCAGCGTCCGCTCGATATCGTGCAACGATTCGACGCGGCACCTGGCGATTCCGGAAATCTCGCGCCGCAATCCGGCGTCACCGAGGACCCGCGTCAGCGCCACAGCGAGCGCGTCGGGATCGCTCGGAGGCACCAGCACACCGGCGCCGTCGGCGAGGTATTCCGCCGTACCGCCGTGGTCGGTACCCACGACCGGCACGCCGTGTGCCATCGCCTCGAGCACTCCGAGCGGCCCTGCCTCCGGTGACGTACTCGCCGAGACCATCACGTCCCACGCGTCGAGACCCTTTGCTGCAGGAACATGCCCCAGAAAGGAGACGCGTCCGAGCAGGTCGGGCATCGCCGCGCGGGCACGCAGTTCGTCGAGGAATGGTTCGTCACCGGGGAACGGCGTACCTGCGATATCCAGGTGCACATCGGGGATGCGGGACACTGCTTCCAGCAGGACCCGGTGCCCCTTCCATTCGGTGATCGAGGCAAGGATCCCCACCCGCTGCGGTGTTGCCGCCGGCAGATCCCGGCGAGGCGGGTCGACGGGAACCCCGTTGCGCGCGACGACCGTGTGGAATCCCAGTTGCCGGACGGGCTCGGCCGTCGCACACGACACCGCGACCGCCGTCTCGACGCCGGAGCGGCCGAGTCGGGCGACGAGGATCTGGCGTCGTGACGACAAGGTGTCGTGCACCAGCCATCGCGCGCGTCCGGTACTCCCGGTACCGGCCACGGCAAGCGCGACCGCGGGCAGCGCGAACAGTGAATTGCACACCACCCGCGCATGTGCCGACGTCCGTGCGCGGCGAATTCGAACGGCTGCCCGCGCCCACCGGACAGGTAGCGACGCCAACCCGAGTATCCGGCGGATGCCCTCCTGTCCCTGCATCCCGAGCGGCGGGAGCACCAGATGTGCGGTCTCGCCGGGGAGAGCGTCGGCAAGGGGACCGTCGGGACACGCCACGAGGACGCGCCGCCCTTGGCTCAGGGCATGGTCGATCAGGGCGAGCATGACCTTCTCCGCACCCGACCGCTGCCCCGTATGTGCGACGAAAAGCAAAGGTTCGGTCACCGGGCAGCGACTCTCCCGTGCGCCTCGTACAACAGCTCCGTCAACCGGGACGCCGTGGTCCGGATGTCGAAGTGTTCAGCGATACGCGCGTGCGCGAGCTCCCCCATCTCACGACGGCGGATACCGTCGGCGAGCAGGAGCCGGAGTGCCGCGAGCAGCGCGTCCTCGTCGCCGTGGTCGATGAGCAGGCCGGTTTCGCCGTCGATCACCATTTCCGGGATGGAACCCACCGTCGATGCGATCACGGGCAGCCCGGATGCTCCCGCCTCGAGTATCACGTTGGGCGCCTGGTCCATTCCGGACGGAAAGCACATGAGGTCGGCGGCGGCGAGAATGTCCCACAGTCGATCGTCGCCGCTGTCGAGGTCGTCGATCACCGTCACCGCACGGCCGGCCGGCACAGCATCCTTGGTCACGAGCACCAGGTCGCACGTGTCGGCGAGGTACTCCTGATGCAGTCGCAGCAGGCTGTTACCGCCTTTGCGTTCCATGCTGGTGCCGATGAACACGATCACCGGCCGTGCTCGTCCCGTCCGATCGGGCAGTGCTCGTTCGCCGGTGAGGAACGGCGACCAGATCCCCGGGGCCATCGTCGTCACCTTGTCGTCGGGCAGGCCGTAGGTCGTCCCGGTCAGCGATGCCGCGGTGCGCCGGCCGTTCGCGACCACCGTCACCGCCGCGTCGAGCACCGGTCGTTCGAACCGCAGCGCCGCCCGTACCGCGAGTGGCGTGAAGCGGGTGGGCTCGCGGTAGGGCAACAGGTAGGCGTTGAGTTCGTTCGTGCTGTCGGTGGTGATCACGGTGGGCAGACTGCGCACCACGTCGGCCGAACCGAGCACGCAGTTCTGCGTGTACACGTGCAACACGTCGAATCCGCCGTCCGCGAGCCGTTCACGAACGCGTCGGCGCACACCGCGCGAATGCACGAGTTGTCCCCGAAGTGCCTGCAGATCGAGGTCGAGGCGGCCGAGACCGGGAATCGGCGCACGCATGATCCGGCCGAGAAGGCCCGGCCCGTCCGCATCGAGGAACTCGACGTCGAGATCGTCACGGTCGGCAAAGGCACGGCGCAGAGAATGATGCACCGTGGCGTGTCCGCCGATGTTCTCGTTCACGAACAATGCTTTGAGCGGTGCTCCCACGCACTCACGACCTTCCGTTTTGTCCGTTTCCCTCCCGGTCGTGCCATCGAGATTCGGCCGTGACCCGTTACAGCGCAGATACCGGCCGGATGCAGGCCGACGGATGCCTGGGACGGTCTCGTCCGGAAGCACAGAAGTGGAGTGCGTCCTGCAGGCTGCCATGAGTAGGGAGACGGCGCACGACTACGCCACGTCCTCTTCACAGAGTGGCGCTACCGACCCGGGTCAGCTGGGACGAGCATCCGGATGATCGTGAACAAAGTTCAGATATGCCTTCGACGGCGTCGGCCCACGCTGCCCCTGGTATTTGGACCCGACCTTCGCGCTGCCGTACGGATTCTCGGCGGGGCTCGTCAGCCGGAACAGACACAGCTGGCCGATCTTCATCCCCGGCCACAGCGTGATCGGCAGGTTCGCAACATTCGACAGTTCGAGGGTGATGTGACCGTCGAACCCCGGATCGATGAAGCCGGCCGTGGAGTGGGTGAGCAGGCCGAGCCGTCCCAGTGACGACTTGCCCTCGAGTCGACCGGCGAGGTCGTCGGGCAGTGTGCACCGCTCCATGGTCGAGCCGAGCACGAATTCACCCGGATGCAGGACGAACGACTCCCCCTCCGGCACCTGCACGAGTGTCGTCAGCTCGTCCTGCTGCTTCGCGGGGTCGATGTGGGTGTAGCGGGTGTTGTTGAAGACGCGGAACAGGCTGTCGAGTTTGACGTCCACACTCGAGGGCTGCACGAGCTCCGGATCGTAGGGGTCGATGCCGAGATGCCCGGAGGCGACCTGGGCGCGGATGTCACGATCGGAGAGGAGCACGGGGTAAAGGTTAACAACCGCCGAACACCGGCGAGTGAGACGTGGTCAGCTCTCCGAGTCCTGCCGCAGCTGGGCGGACATCGTGAGTAGAAGTTCGGTGCATTCGTCGACGACCTCGTCCGCGTCGAGCGGAACCGTACCGTCGAGCCATGCGGTCATCACCTGCGCGAGCCCGCCGACGACGTAGTGGGCGGCGAGATCCAGTCGAGGTGTGTGAGTGATCGAGTAGATGTTCTCGGCCTGGGCGGTGACGAGCCCGGCGAACATGCGCGACGAATCGAGACGACGCTTGGCCAGCTGGGGATTGGCTTGGCTGACGGAGAACAGCATGCGCCCGAGCCGCGGGTCCTCGCTGATCTCCCGGACGATGTTCTCCACGCACGCGCGGACGATCGTACGGTCGTCGCCGGGTTGGGCTCCCATCACCGCGGCGAGGGTGCTTTCCGCGATCCGTTGGACCACGTGGTCGTACACGGCGCCGGTGAGTTCGTCGCGGTCCGCGAAGTTCTCGTAGAAGTACCGCGACGCGAGACCCGCGCGCTTGCACACGCCGCGCACGGACAGGACGGGCTCGCCGTCGGCCGCACCGAGGAGGTCGAGGCCGGCTTCGACGAGCGCGGCCCTGCGATCGGCCTGCCGTTCCTCACCCGCGCGTCCACCGTAGAGCCGTCCTGTCGCCATACGCCTATCTTCGCAGATCCCCTTTACGCACCGCTCATATCTGCGTACAGTCGTGCTCAGTTGAGCCGGCCGACAAGGAGCGCGATGACGACCCTCGAGACACCCGCAGGCCTGGACGACACGATGGACGGCCTCGGTCTCGCCGCAGGTGCCGCGAACATCATCATGCAACTCTCCTGGCCTCAGGTGGGCTACGGCGTCTTCGAAAGCCGCGTCGAATCCGGGCGGTTGTTCGACCACCCCGTCAAGCGCACCCGTACCACCCTGACCTACCTCGCGGTCGCCGTACGAGGCACCGACGAAGAGAAAAAGCTTTTCCGGGACGGCGTGAACAAAGCCCATGCCCAGGTGCGGTCCACCGGAGCCAGCCCGGTCAAGTACAACGCCTTCGACCACGAACTCCAGCTCTGGGTCGCCGCGTGCATCTACCGCGGTTTCGAAGACGTCCAGCGCTCGCTTTACGGACCGATACCCGAGCACGCCGTCGACTACTTCTACCAGCGCGGCGCCGCCTTCGGAACCACGTTGCAGGTGCCGCAGTCCAAATGGCCGAAAGATCGCGACGCGTTCGAGCAGTACTGGAAAGAAGGGCTCGAGAACGTCCGCATCGATCCGGTCGTGCGCGAGCACCTGCTGTCCATCGCGCGGATCGAATTCCTGCCCCAGCCCATCCCGTTCCTGTTCGGGCGGCTGAACCTCTTCTTCACCGCGGGCTACCTGCCGCAGCGGTTCCGCGACGAGATGCTGATGGCGTGGACGCCCCGAGACCAACGGCGGTTCGAACGGCTCATGAAGGTGCTCGGCGCGGTCAACAAGCGCCTGCCGGTCGCGGTGCGTGAACTGCCGTACCGCGTCCTGCTCGCCGATATGCGCAGGCGGATCCGGAAGGGACAGAGCCTCGTGTAGGGGTGCAGCGACCGATCGGGGAGTCTGCTAAAGTTTGCTCCTAGCTCGCGCGGAGCCGGTGAAAACCGGAAAAAGCCCAGCGTGCCGATGTAGTTCAATGGTAGAACATCAGCTTCCCAAGCTGAATACGCGGGTTCGATTCCCGTCATCGGCTCTCCTGAAGGCCCTGGCCAGCGCATCGCGCAGCCGGGGCCTTTGTTGTTCTCCCCGTAGCCGGTACCTCCGTGGTACCTCCGACCCCGGCTCGGCGGGATAGCATGCCGGCATGACTGAGTGGGCTCCGCAGGTTCTAGACATTGAAAAGACCAGTTATACGGTTCAGGAGTTCCTTGAATGGCAAGATCTAGGACGCCTTGAGCTCAGTCCTAGCTTTCAGAGGGGCACCGTCTGGCGGCAACCTGCGATGGCTCATCTCATCGATACGATGCTGCGTGGATATCCGATCCCACCGATCCACATTCGATTTGTCCGCGATGAACGGAACGATCTAGTGCGCGAGGTGATCGACGGACAGCAACGCCTTACAGCAGTACTCAAGTACGTTGCGGACGAGTATCCACTAGCTAAGCCGCGCAATACCTCAGGCGATCTGCCTCCGTGGGCAGGATTACGCTTCTCGCAGCTTGACAATGATTTAAAGCAGAGAATCCTAGATTACTCGTTTCGCGCCGAATCATACAAGGGACAGATTCCCGACCGCGTCGTGTATGAAATATTTTCAAGAATAAATATCCATAGCGTTCCCCTGAGTGATCAAGAGCTGCGAAACGGTCGCTACTTCGGGGAATTCAAGCAAAGTGTATATCTTCTTGCTGAAGAACAGAAGCCGCTCTGGCAAAGCCTATCACTCTTCGGGAGCCAGGCATTCGCCCGAATGCTAGACGCGCAATTTGTGTCTGAATTATTGCTCGCTCAAGTGTCCGGCATGCAGGATAAAAAGAAGTCACTTGACGATATTTATGCACGATACGAATCAGAGTGGCCCGAGCGGGATGAGAATGAGCACAAATTCCGTCTAATTATCGATGCAATAAGAAAAGACTTTGCCGAAATAATTCAAGGAACAAGGTTCACCCGAACGCCCCTGTTCTATACGTTGTATTGCGTTCTATATCACCGCATATTCGGCATAGTGGACCAAAGGGTTCCGAGCGGCGAATCCCCATTGCCCCAATCACCCAAGGCGCCCTTAACCTCGATCTTTCGTGCGGGTGACGCGCCGGCCTGAGCAGTTCGGACTGGGTGTGGAAACCGCGGATCCGGTGTGCGGCCACGATCGACTACCCGA